>JAQBPZ010000272.1 GCA_028287225.1 Gemmatimonadota bacterium | reverse complement strand
CTCCCGAAGGGCTTCTGGACGGCGAGTGATGCGCATCGACGTGGTGACCATCTTCCCGGAATACCTCGAACCCATGCGTACCGCGTTGTTGGGCAAGGCCATCCAGAACGGCCTGGTCACCCTCGGGGTGCACGATCTCCGGGACTGGACGCACGACGTCCACAAAGCTGTCGACGACTCTCCGTACGGCGGCGGGCCCGGAATGGTCATGAAGCCCGCGCCCTTCTTCGAGGCGGTGGAGGCGATCGGTGCCACGTCGCCGATCGTGCTGATGAGCGCGCGCGGACGGCGCTTCTCCCAGGCCGACGCGGTGCGCTTCGCGGCGGGCACCGAGCTCACGATCCTGTGCGGACACTACAAGGACGTGGACCAGCGCGTCGCGGAGCACCTCGCGACGGAAGAGCTCTCGCTGGGCGACTTCGTGCTCACCGGCGGCGAGCCGGCGGCGCTGGCGGTGATCGACGCCACCGTGCGACTGCTTCCCGGCGCGATGAGCGACATCGACAGCGCGTACACCGACTCCTTCTGGGAGCGCGGCCTCTCGGCGCCGAGCTTCACGCGCCCGCCCGAGTATCGCGGCCACGCCGTGCCCGAGGTCCTGCTCTCCGGAGACCATGCGCGCATCGCGAAGTGGCGGCAGGAGGAGGGCGAGCGGCTGACGCGCGAGCGCGCAGTGAAGGACGGAGCGCGTCCCGCCTGACCCTTGCCTGTAACGGAGAGCGCTCCTCCTGACTCTTGCCTGTAGCCGTACGCGAATCCCTGCGAATGCTGCGCAGGACGAATCCTCCGAATGTCTGCCGAGGATCGGGGAAATTCGCTGATGCGCAGCATTCAACAGAATTCGCGTACTACTGAAAGGCCGTAGGTGAAGAACGGCGGAAGGCCGCAGTGGACGGCCGCAGTGGACGGCCGCAGTGGACGGCCGCGGCGGAGGGGAGAGGTCGGCCGAGCCCGCTTGCGCTGAAGGGGAAACCCTGACAGGTTCTCCGTGCCCGGGACCGCGAACGGCCGGGCATCCGGACCACTGCGCTCCGCGCGGGCCGAAGACGGCCCGCCGCCGCATCCGGGATCGCTGGATCGCGCACCACTCACCCTTCAGGACGGGCGTGGTCCGGCACAGCTCCAGGAGAAGCCTGATGAAGCGTGTCATCGCACCAACGCTCGCCCTGCTGGCCCTCGCCGCCTGCGCGGACTCCAGCACCGCCCCCTCCTCCGCGGCCCCGGAACGGCTGCGGCTCACCGCCGAAGCGCCGTACTTCTCGAAGGGCGCGAGCGGGCTCCAGGATGAGTACATCGTCGTGTTCAAGGACGATGTCGCCGAGCCACTCGCCAAGGCGAGCGACAAGATCGCCAAGCATGCCGCCAAGACGAAGTTCAAGTACGGCGCGGCCCTCAAGGGCTTCGCGGCGACCCTGTCGCCCGGCGCGGTCGCGGCCCTGCGTGCCGATCCGGACGTCGCGTACATCGAGCAGGACGGCGTCATGACCACCACCGCCACGCAGAGCGGCGCGACGTGGGGCATCGACCGCATCGACCAGCGCGCGCAGCCCCTCAGCGGCACGTACACGTACACCTCGACCGGCGCGGGCGTCGTCGCCTACATCATCGACACCGGCATCGAGACGAGCCATCCGCAGTTCGGCGGGCGGGCGGCGGTGTCGTACGACGCGCTCGGCGGGAACGGCCAGGACTGCAACGGCCACGGGACCCACGTCGCGGGCACCGTCGGCTCGTCCACCTATGGCGTGGCCAAGGGCGTGACCCTGCGCGCGGTGCGCGTGCTGGACTGCAACGGCTCCGGCAGCAACTCGGGCGTCATCGCCGGCATGAACTGGGTGGCCAGCAACCATGCGGCGAGCTCCGTGGCCAACATGTCGCTGGGTGGCGGCTATTCGGCGGCCACGAACACCGCGGCCAACAACCTGGCGTCGAGCGGCGTGTTCCTGGCCGTCGCGGCGGGCAACAGCAACGCCGACGCCTGCAACTCCTCGCCCTCGAGCGCGGCGAACACCACCACCGTCGGCGCCTCGACGAGCACGGATGCGCGCGCGACGTATTCCAACTACGGCGGGTGCGTGGACCTCTACGCGCCGGGGTCGAGCATCACGAGCACCTGGCTCAACGGCGGCACGAACACCATCAGCGGCACGTCGATGGCCACGCCGCACGTGACCGGCGTGGGGGCGCTCTACAAGGCGACCTACGGCAACGCGTCCTACTCCACCATCCGGAGCTGGCTGACGACGAACGCCACGGCGAACGTCATCACCGGCAACGTGTCCGGCACGCCGAACCGCCTGCTGTACAAGGCAGGACTGTAGGAACCGCCGGTGCCCGCCGTCAGCGTGGTGACGCTGCGGCGGGCACCGGCACGGCCGCCTGCGTCGGGACGACCTCGATCGCCCCGTAGGGGTGCGGGGTACGCCACCGGCGCATGGCGTCGCGCGAGTCGTAGAAGCGCAGCTCCCGGACCTCGGGGATCGCCACGTCGCGCAGCTGGACGGCGTCGCCGACTCGCTCCTCTCCCATGTACACCACGGGTGCCGTGGGCGCGGCGTGCAGTCCCGCGCCCGCCGGCGCCGGCGAATCGGGATTCCCGCGACGCGCCAGCCACTCGGGGCGTTCGAGCTCGATCGCCTCGTACGCATTCGTCGCGATGGACCGCTGGAGCTCGGCGGTGGAGAGCAGGAGCCGCCCGGTGCGCGGCGCAATCAACTGCTCGCGGGTCTCGCGCGCGCTGTGGTTGGCGCGCGGGCGCAGCAGCGCGCCGCTGATCGCGCCCACCGCCGCCCCCGACACCGTGTAGCGCTGCCGCAGCGTGCTCCGCTCGCCGGCGCCGAGGTCCGCCCAGTCGCTCGTCGTCACCTGGGAGACGAAGTAGCCGATGAAGCCGCCCATCACCACGCCCAGGCCGACGCCGGCCGCCGCGCGAAGCGTCGAGCGCCCCGCTGTCTCGTCCGTCGCCGCTGCCGCCACGCGCTCCAGGAGGGCCCCGCCGGTGCCCGACCGATGCGGGCGGGCCAGCACACCAACCGGATGAACGGCGCTCGCGGCCTGCGCGCCGACGGGCTGCACCACGCCAGCGAGCGCCGGGAGTCCGAGCAGCCACACCACCCGCGGCGTGCTCACCGGCCGGCCTCGCCCGGCGTCTGCTCACGCATGGGGACCCGCGTCCACAGCACCAGCACTCCACAGCTCGCGGTGGCCGTCCGGAAGCCGGGCGGCGTGGTCGCGACGTCCGGGTAGTACTCCGCGGCCATGTAGTTGTCCGCCAGGATGCCGAACACGTCGAAGTCCTTGTCGGCGCCGAAATGCATGGTCTGTCCGACACGGCTCGTCGCGGACGCGGGCATCGCGATGTCGGCCGAGGCGTTCGGGTCCGACAGGAGGACGCCGTCCTGCCAGATCTGCACGCCGCACAGCTTCGTGTTGGCCGTGCCCCCCATCGACGTGGGCACGTTGAGCGTGCGTGCGCTGACGAGCGTCATGATCCCCTCGGTGTTGCGCTGGAAGCGTGCGCCGAAGAGGATCGGGCGGAGCGCGTCGGCCAGCTCCGTGCCGTTGGCGCGGGCCATCTGGTCGGGATCGAGGAACCGTCCCAGGCCCCGATCCCGCCGCATCGCGAACTCCTGCAGCTTGGCCGGAAGCCGGGGGCGGCTGCGGGCGCGGATCTCCACCGCCTCGAGCAGCCGCGCACTGGGGTGCAGCACGAACGTCACCTCCAGCGGAGTGCCGGCCGAGAGCGCCAGCTCTCTCCGGGCGCCCACGAACCCGCGGGCCTCGGCGACGAACATGAAGTGGCCGGCCGGCAGGGAATCCAGGCGCAGGTGCCCGCGCGCGTCGGCGGCGAAGACGCGTTCGAGCTGTGGAATCCGCAGCAGCGCGCCGGGCACGGGGGCGCCGGCGGAGTCGAGGACGCGCGCATCGATCGCGGCGCGCGTCTGGCCCGAGGCGCTGTGCCCCAGAGCGGACATGGGGCCAGAGAGCGCGACGAGGACGGCGAGGAGGCGTGTACGCACTGGTGTGGCGGCAGACGACGCGGAGCAGCATGCACCGCATGCGGTGACGCGCCAAGGTACGGCGAAACTGGAGGCGATGCAAACGCCCGACCGCTCGTCGCAGCGTACCGAACTGAGCAATTCGGTTATATGGTCGAGCCATGCATCGTGCAGATTGCAAGGGGGAATCCTGCGTCGAGGTCGTGACGGATCGCGCCGTTGCAGGGTGCCAGTCATGAGCGACGGATGACGGATGCCGCATGGTTGATTTGTTTCGCGGCGGGCCCTAATGTCCGAGCGCTCCATGAGAGTGCTCGGCTCGCATCGTCGCCCGGTTGCTCCAACGGGTCGCTGCAACACCAGCCCTGTTCCGCGTGTGACCGTGGCGATGACGCCCTGGCCCGCGACAGTGGCGCCAGTGCACGTGCGCGGAGCTCCGCGCGCCGCTCCGTCAGGAGGCGGCAACAGGGTCTGGCTTGCAGCTCGTCCCCAGGACGACCAATCCGCGCGTGGTGCGCCCATCCCCACGCATTGTTGCACCCGCGTGCCACCCGTGCGTGGCTCGCGGCAATCCCTTTCTCGCGAGGAACACCATCCCGATGAGTAACCTCAAGCGCATGCTTGCCGGCATTGGCATGATGCTGGGAGTCCTGCCGGTTGTCGCGGCGGCCCAGCAGCCGATGGTGGTGAGCGGGCAGGTCACGAGCGCGGGCAACACCCCGGTCGCTGACGCCAGCATCTCCATCCCGTCGCTCAGTCTCGGCGCACATACGAACGGCGAAGGGCGGTACACCTTCGTCGTGCCGGCGAACCGGGTCAACGGCCAGACCGTCCCCATCGTCGCGCGCCGCATCGGATTCGCCGCGGCCACGCGCAGCATCACGCTCACCGGCGGCCCGGTCACGCAGAACTTCGCCCTCACCGCGGCCACGACCCAGCTCGAGGGCGTCGTCGTCACCGCGCTCGGCCTGGAGCGCGAGAAGCGGTCGCTCGGCGTCGCCGCGCAGACCGTCTCGGGCGCGGACCTGAACCAGACGCAGACTCCCAACATCGTGAATGCCCTCTCGGGCAAGGTCGCGGGCGTCAAGGTCATGGGGTCCACGAACTTCGGGGGCTCGTCGCGCATCGTCATCCGCGGCGAGAACTCGATCGGCAACAACAACCAGCCCCTCTGGGTGGTGGACGGCATCCCGGTGGACAACTCGTCGTTCACCAACGCCAACCAGTCGCGCGGCTACGGCGGCTTCGACTACGGCAACGCGATTCAGGACCTGAACACGGAGGACGTCGAGTCCATCAGCGTGCTCAAGGGCCCGGCCGCGGCGGCGCTGTACGGCTCGCGCGCCGCGAACGGCGCGGTGGTGGTGACGACGCGCAGCGGCCGCGGCAGCCGCCGCGATTTCAGCATGAGCGCGTCGAGCAGCGTCACCTTCGACCAGCTCGCGAAGCTCCCCGACTACCAGAACCAGTACGGCCAGGGCGTCGGCGGCCAGTTCCAGTGGGTCGACGGCAACGGCGGCGGTGTCGGCGACGCCGAGGATGCCAGCTGGGGCCCGGCGCTCGACGGCACGCCGCGCGTGCAGTGGTTCAGCAACGGCCAGCCCGCACCCTGGGTCGCCCACCCGAACAACGTGCGCGACTTCTTCCAGACCGGGCGCACCGCGACGAACAACATCAGCGCCAGCGGCTCCTCGGACCGCGCCAACTTCCGCCTCTCGTTCGGAACCCAGGACCAGAGCGGCATCGTGCCGACGAGCACGAACCAGCGCGTCACGACGACCGCCACCGGATCGGCGCTGCTCGGCACCAAGCTGAACGCGAACGCCACCATCAGCTACGTGCACAACCGGGCCAACAACCGCCCCGGCACCGGCTACGACGAGTTCAATCCGATGATGGGCTTCGTCTGGTTCGGCCGTCAGGTGGACGTGAACCAGCTCAAGGCGCTGGTCCACGACTCCACCCTCTCCGCGGCGAACCTGGCGAACGGGATCAGCCCCCAGGTGAACTGGAACTACTCGTACCACAACAATCCGTACTGGAACCTGGAGAACAACAACAACCACGACGACCGCAACCGGTTCATCGGCGCGGCGCAGCTCCAGTACAAGCCGACCGACTGGCTCTCCGGCATGATCCGCTCGGGCAGCGACTTCTATCGCACCAACCGCGGCTTCAACGTGGACAAGGGCTGGATCGGCGGCTTCTCCGATCCGTACACGAACGGCAACTTCGCGGAGGGCGGCTTCTCCAGCGAGGACCTCTTCGTCAACGAGAACAACACGGACTTCCTCGTCACCGCGGTCACCTCGCCGCTCGAGCGCCTCGGGCTCACGATGAACTTCGGCGGCAACCGCCGCGTCCGCGACTACAACCAGAACTGGATCGGCACCGACGCGCTGGTGGCGCCGGGCGTGTACAACATCTCCAACTCGGCCGTCCAGTACACCCCGTACCAGTACGTCGAGAGCCGCAAGGTCAACTCGCTGTACGGCACGGCGCAGTTCGCGTACAACGACTACCTGTTCGTGGACGTCACCGGGCGCAACGACTGGTCGTCCACGCTGCCGAAGGCCAACAACTCGTTCTTCTACCCGTCGGTCTCCAGCTCGCTCGTCTTCACCGACCTCTTCCCCTCCATGCGGATGGGCGGAGCGCTGAACTACGGCAAGCTGCGCGGCGCCTGGACGCGTGTGGGCAGCGATGCGGAGCCGTACCTCACGATCCAGACCTTCACCGCGCCGTCCTCGTTCGGCGGGGCGCCCCGCTTCACCGTGCGTGACGCGGTCGCCAACCAGAACCTGAAGCCGGAGCAGACGGAAGCCTGGGAAGTCGGCGCGGAGCTGAGCTTCCTCGACGGCCGCGCGGGCCTGGACGCGACGTACTATCAGAAGAAGACGACGGACCAGATCCTGAACATCGACGTCTCGCGCGCCACCGGCTTCGCGAGCGCCGCCATCAATGCAGGCGCGCTGAGCAACAAGGGCGTGGAGCTGCAGCTCACCGCCACGCCGGTGAAGATGGCCAACAGCGTCACCTGGGACATCACCGCGAACTACGCGCGCAACCGGAACCGCGTCGACGCGCTGTACGGCGACCTCACCTCGTACCTCGTCGGCTCCCGCTTCTTCCAGACGCGCATCGAGGCACGCCTCGGCGAGCCCTACGGCTCCATCACGGGCCACCCGGCGCTGCGCGATGAGCAGGGCCGTCTGATCCTCGACGAGTCGGGACTGCCGCAGGCCGGTCCGACCGCCATCATCGGCAACGTGCAGCCGCGCTGGCAGGGCGGCCTGATCAACACGCTTCGCTACAAGGGCCTCCAGCTCTCCGCGCAGGTGGACGCGCGCATGGGCGGGCAGCTCTGGAGCGCCACCAACCGGTTCGGCACCTACGCCGGCATCCTCCAGTCCACGCTGCGCGGCCGCGAGGTCAGCCCCACCAACCCCGGCATCGACATCACGGGCGTCGACGCCGACGGCAAGCCGGTCACCTCGCACGTCACCGCGGAGGACTACTTCAAGACCATCGACGGGATCGAGGAGTACTTCGTGTACGACGCGAGCTTCGTGAAGCTGCGCGAGGTCCGGCTGGGCTGGGACGTGCCCCCCTCGCTGACGCGCCGCCTGAGCGGCTACCGGGTCGGCGTCGCCCTCATCGGGCGGAACCTGCTCACGCACAGCAACGCGCCCAACATCGACCCGGAAACGGCCTTCAGCTCCGGGAACTCGCAGGGCATCGAGTTCGGCCAGCTTCCCGCCACGCGCAGCATCGGCTTCCAGCTGAACGTCACCCCATGAGCCACCTCACACGAGCCTCCATCACGATGCGAACGCATAGACTCTCGCGTGGCGCGGTCGCCGCGGCCCTGCTCGTGGCCAGTGCCGCGGGCTGCAACAGCGACTCCCTCACGGACCTGAACAGGAACCCGAATGCGCCCACCCAGGTGCAGCCGGAGCAGCTCTTCACCAACGGCGTGAGCAACGCCATGCTCAACCTGCGCGGCTCCAGCTTCGAGCACGGCCTGGGCGCCCTGTGGATCCAGCACTACGCCGAGGTGCAGTACCCCGAGGCCGATCTCAACCGCCCCCGGGCGGCGACGATCGAGGGGCTCTGGAACACCCTCTATTCCGGCCCGCTCGAGGACCTGACCGCGGCGATCAACCGCGGCGGCACGCGCACGGGGATCACCGCCCCCGCGCTGATCATGCGCTCCATGGTGTACCAGGAGATGACCGACCTCTGGGGCGACATCCCGTACACCGACGCGAACCGCGGCGACGCGGGCGCCGACGCGGTGCTCTCGCCGCGGTACGACACGCAGAAGGTGGTGTACGACAGCCTCTTCGCCGCGCTGGCGACGGCGGCGACCCAGCTGAAGACGGCGAGCAACGAGTATCACGGCGCCGACCCGGTGTACGGGGGCGATCCGCTGAAGTGGCAGAAGCTCGCCAACTCGCTGCGGCTCCGACTCGCGATGCGCCTGTCGAAGGTCGATCCCGCGCGCGCGAAGTCGGAGATCGTCGCCGCGCTGGCCGGCCCGGTGTTCACGAGCAACGCGGACAACGCCTCCATGTCGTGGCCGGGCGGGGTGAACCCGAATCCGCTGTACCTCAACTGGAAGGACCTGGGCGGCGGCACGCGCGACGACCAGCGCCTCTCCGTGCGCTTCGTCGACACGCTGCTCGCCACCAACGACCCGCGGCTGCCCAGGTACGCGCAGCCCACGGGAGCCTCCCAGGCCTGCGCCACGCCGGGCTGCTTCCCCGAGTTCGCCGGCGCCCCGAACGGCGTCTCGGCCAACTCGATCCCGCTGCCGAACGCGTCGCGCCCCACGGAGTCCATCCGTGAGGCGACCTCGCCGAGCGACATCATGCGCTACGACGAGGTGCTGTTCATCCGGGCCGAGGCAGCCGCCCGCGGCTGGACCGGTGAGGACGCGGCGGCCCTGTACGTCCAGGCGATCACCGCCTCCATGCAGCGCTGGGGTGTGAGCACCGCGGACATCGCGGCGTACCTCTCGCGTGCCGACGTCGTGTACTCGCCGGCCCGTGGGCTCGAGCAGATCGCCTACCAGAAGTGGGTGAGCCTGTTCAACGAGGAGAACGAGGCCTATGCCGAGTGGCGGCGCACGGGCGTGCCGACGCTCACGCCGGGCCCCAAGGCGGCGTTCGCATCCGTGCCGCGCCGCCTGAGCTACGCCGGCCTGGAAAGCTCGCTCAACTCCAAGAACGTGGCGGCGGCCACCACCAGCCAGGGCGGCTCGGGGCTGACCAACCGGGTGTGGTGGGACAAGCCGTAAGCTCCACCGGCGCTCGCTGATCCATTGGAAGGCCGAGGTCCGCCGGCGTCCCGATCGGGACGCCGGCGGATCTCGGCCTTCGGGCGGTACGATACTGGGCCGGACGGCCGCCCGAGTCGGCCAGGGGGCTGGACCTGAGCCTGAAGGCCCGCTAACTTAGCAAGTCTCTACCAGTTAAGCCCCAACCGGGCCCCGGCCCCGAGCGTCATATGCATCCCTTCATCGAAACCCAGAAAGAGTGGCTCCGCGACAACCTTCCGCCGTTCCGTGCGGGTGATACCGTCCGGGTGAACGTGCGCGTCAAGGAAGGCGAGAAGGAGCGCATTCAGGCGTTCGAGGGCGTGTGCATCGCGCGTCGTGGCAGCGGCGTCAGCGCCTCGTTCACCGTGCGCAAGATCTCCAATGGCGTCGGCGTGGAGCGCATCTTCCCGCTGCACAGCCCCATGCTCGCCGAGATCAACGTGGTGCGGCGTGGCCGCGTCCGGCGTGCCAAGCTGTACTACCTGCGCCACCTGACCGGCAAGGCGACCCGCATCAAGGAAATGAAGGCGATCGCCCCACGCACCACCGCCGGCGCCGCCAGGTAATCGGTCGGGTGGAGGGCGCCCATGTCCGCACGCTGGAGCGGCCTGGAAAAGGGGCTTCGGCAGTCCCGTGGGCCGCTCCTCGCCGGAATGGATGAAGTCGGACGGGGCCCCCTCGCGGGCCCCGTCGTCGCATGCGCGGTCATCATGCCTCCCGATGCACGGGCCATCCGGGGCGTCGACGACTCGAAGGCCCTGTCGCGCGAGCTGCGCGAGCGCCTCGCCGCCCGCATCCTGGAGCGCGCCCTCGCGGTGGGCGTCGGCGCGGCGTCGGTCCACGAGATCGACACCATCAATATCTACCACGCCGCCGTCCGGGCGATGCGGCGCGCGCTGGCCCGCCTGCGCGTCGCGCCCGACCATGTCCTCGTGGACGGCAACCCGATCCGCAGCCTCGGCGTGGAGCACACCGCCGTCGTCGGAGGCGATGCCTGCTGCCACTCCATCGCCTGCGCCTCCATCGTGGCCAAGGTCACGCGCGACCGCCTCATGCGCGCGCTCGCCCAGCGGCACCCGCACTACCGCTGGGAGACGAACGTGGGATACGGCACCGCGGACCACTACGCCGGCCTCCAGGAGCACGGCCTCACCCCCCACCACCGCCGTTCGTTCGGCCCGGTGCAGCGAGCGATGCGCGGCGAGTTCGGGCCTCCCGAGCCGCGGCCGGACGTCTCGCTCGTGGTGCTCGACGAGCCGCTCCCGTAGCCGCCTCCGCGCCGGTCGCCTGGCGGCGGTGCGCGTACGCGAATTCGTGCGAATGCGCAGCGAATCGCCGCGATGCTCCGGCATTGGAGGGCGCGCCGACACCCCCCTCATCCTTGAACGAGGATCGCAGAAATACGCTCGAAGTACGCGTGCATTCGCGTACGCTGACGGCACCAGCCGTGCGCTGACGGCACCAGCAGGTGGCGGCTGGGGGTGGCGTTCGGCGTCGCGCGTCATCATCGTCAGGGCTCACCCCAACCAGCCCACATGACCACGCCAATCCCCGCGGTTCGCAGTGTATTCCGCGATGATCTCTTCGTCGGACAGGTGGCGCTCATCACGGGGGGCGGCAGCGGCATCGGGCGCGGCATCGCCGACGTCCTCGCGGCCCTCGGCGCCCACGTCGTGCTGGCCAGCCGGAAGCTCGAGCGCGTGGAGGGCGCCGCCGCCGAGATCCGGGCGTCGGGTGGCCTGGCCAGCGCCGTCGCGGTGGACGTGCGCGAGCCCGAGCGCGTCGCGGCGATGGTTGCCTCCGTGAAGGAGGCGCAGGGGCGGATCGACCTGCTCGTGAACAACGCCGCCGGCAACTTCTACGCGCCGTCGGAGAGCCTGACGGCCAACGCGTGGAAGAGCGTCATCGAGATCGACCTGAACGGCACCTTCTTCTGTTCGCAGGCGGTGCTCCCGGTGATGCGCGAGCAGGGCGGGGGGTCCATCGTGAACATCTCGATGACGCTGCACTACCGCGGCTGGCCGCTCATGGCGCACGCCACCGCCGCCAAGGCCGGCATCGATGCGCTCACGCGCACTCTCGCGCTCGAATGGGCGCCCTACGGAGTCCGGATGAACGCCGTGGCGCCGGGCCCGATTCCCACCGAGGGAGTGCGCAAGGCGTTCACCCCGCCCCCGACCGCCGAGGGCGTCCCGGACGTCTTCGCCATCGAGAAGGCGATGGAGGGGTATGCGCGCACGGCCATCCCGCTTCAGCGCTGGGGCGCGCCCGCCGACATCGGCAACATGGTGGCCTTCCTCGCCTCGCCGGCGGGAAGCTGGATCACCGGGGCCATCATGGTGGTGGACGGTGGCGAGTGGCTCGCCAAGCCGCAGTCGCGGCGCTGAGCAGAGGGCGTCGCCGAGCGCGCGCACCGTTTAATATTCCCGAGCCGCATTTGTCACCAGACGCGTGCGGATGGTTGCCTACCGGGCTCAACAATATAAGAATTCTTTAATGTTTGTGTGACCGGGACCTGATCCCACAGGTCAACCTTCCGTCAGCACTCCGTGCGTCGCCCATCCTGCTCCTGGGCGGGCAGGCGGACAGGTACGCCATCGCGCGGCCATCGTGTTGGTTGGTTCCACCATGGTCCGGCTCACTGCGCCGGCATGGGCTTCGTTACAAACGTGAGAGGAGAACACAATGAGGAGAGTAGTGAAATTCGTCGCTGCGGCGTTCGCAGTACTGCTGCTACCTGCGGGCCTCGCCGCCCAGGGTACCGGCTCCGTGACCGGTGTGGTCACCGATGCCGGTACGCAGCGTCCGGTGCAGGACGTTCAGGTGTCGGTGACTGGTACCCAGCGCGGGGCCCTCACGGACGCGTCGGGTCGCTTCACCATCGTGGGCGTGCCGTCGGGTGCGCATGAAGTGCGGGCTCGCCGCGTCGGCTACGCGCCGATCGGCCGCACGGTCACCGTGCCGGCCTCCGGAACGGCCACGGTAAACTTCACGATCACGCAGGCCGTCTCGCAGCTCCAGGAAGTGGTCGTCAACGCGATCACGGGCCAGGCGCAGCGCCGGTCCGAGGTCGGCACGAACGTCGGCCAGATCGACGTCGCCGCGCTGAACCAGGGTCCCATCACCAAGATGGCCGATGTGCTCCAGGGCCGCGTGGCGGGTGTGAACCTCTCGAGCTCCGCCGGCACGGCGGGCGCCTCGCAGCGCATCCGCATCCGTGGCGCCAACAGCCTCTCGCTGTCGAACGAGCCGCTCCTCTACGTGGACGGGGTGCTCATCTCCAACGCGAAGGGCGGCATCACGCTGGGCGGCCAGGACTACTCCCGCCTGAACGACCTCAACCCCGAGGAGATCGAGAACATCGAGATCCTCAAGGGACCGGCGGCGTCGGCCATCTACGGCTCGGCGGCGGCCAACGGCGTCATCCTGCTGACCACCAAGAAGGGCCGTGCCGGCGCGACGCGCTGGGGTGTGTACGCCGAGGGCGGCACCTCCCAGGACATCGCACCGTACCAGCTCAACTGGGCCACGCTGCAGAAGTTCGGCACCGGCACCGAGCCGTACTACGACGTCGACAACGAGGCGCTCTTCACGCGCCAGATCTTCGGCAACACCGCGCCGTACGACCTGTGCCCGAACTATCGCGCGGCGATCCCGGCCGGCCAGACGATCGGCGGCCTGCAGACCTGCACGCAGGACGTCACGCTCTCGTTCGACCAGTTCCGCGACCCGCGCACGACCCCGTACCAGAATGGCGCGCGTACCAAGGGCGGCATCAGCGCGTCGGGCGGCTCCGAGGCCCTGACGTTCTTCGTGTCCGGCGACAAGGAGCGTGAGCTCGGCGTGCTGCGCCCGAACACGCTGGACCGCACCTCGGTGCGGGCCAACCTGAACGCGCGCCTCGGCAACAACGCGACGTTCGGCGTGAACTCCGCCTACATCCAGAGCGCGACCAACCGCCTCTCGAACGACAACAGCATCTTCAGCCCGATCATCAACGCGGCCCTCGGCCCCGCGCAGTACATGCCGGGCATGGAGTCGGACACGATCGGCTCCCCGGGCCGCCGTCCGTGGTCCTGGTTCGGCTACAACACGCCGGACCAGCGCAAGGTGACGGCTGATCAGGGCGTGGACCGCTTCATCATCGGCGCCAACACGAACTACACGCCGCTCGCCTGGCTGCGCCTGAACGCGAACGCCGGTCTCGACCTGTTCGCCCGCGCCGACGCGCAGACCATCGACCCGGCGTCGCGCCTGCCGCTCGCCGAGAGCTACATCCTCGGCAACCACTACGCCTTCCGCGGCACGAGCCACCAGTACACGTCCAACGCGTCCGCCACGGGCACCTTCACGCCGCTGACGAACCTGACGTCGAACACCACCGTCGGTGGCAGCTTCAACCGCAACCTGTTCGAAGGGAACGACTGCTACGGCATCGGCATCCCGTCGGGCACGGCGTCCTGCTCGGCGACCACCAGCCAGTTCGCCGTCACCGAGTCGTACAGCGACGAGCGCACGCTCGGCCTGTTCGCCCGTCAGGAGCTGAACTACGGCGACCGCCTCTTCGTCGCCGGCAGCCTCCGCGCCGACAACAACAGCGGTCTGTCGCGCGAGATCTCGGGCCTGTCCTACTTCCCGTCGATCAACGCCTCCTGGATCGTGTCGAAGGAGAGCTTCTTCCCGCAGTCGAACTACATGAGCAACCTGCGCCTGCGCGCGGCGTACGGTCAGGCCGGGCAGCGCCCGGGCTCGACCGCTGGTGACACGCGCTTCGCCTCGGCGGTCACGCAGATCGGTACGCAGGAGATCCCGGCGCTGGTCCTCTCGAGCACCGGCAACCCGAACCTCAAGGTCGAGCGCACCACCGAGGTCGAGGGTGGATTCGACGCCGGCTTCTTCGGCGACCGCGTCACGGCGGAGTACACGGCGTTCTCGCGCCGTTCCAAGGACGCGCTGGTCTCGCGCAGCCTTGCCCCGTCGGCCGGCCTCACCGGTTCGGTGTTCCAGAACCTCGGCAGCGTCCGGAACTGGGGTCAGGAGCTCGGCCTGGCGCTGAACGTCCTGAACCAGACGAACGTGCAGCTCAGCGCGCACGCCACGGCGACCACGCTGAAGAACCGCATCGAGAACCTCGGCGCCGGCATCGCGCCGATCTCCATCTATCGCGGCGAGCAGCAGCACCGTGAGGGCTACCCGACCGGCGCGTACTTCTCGCTGCCGATCAAGTACAACGACCTGGATGGCAACGGCAAGCTGAGCCGCGCCGAGGTCACCGTCGACACCGCGCAGCTCCTGCGCGACAGCACCGGCGCCCTGACCCGTCTGGCGTACCTCGGCCCCTCGCTGCCGACCAACACGCAGAGCATCTCGGGCGACCTCACGCTGTACAACATGGTGACGTTCTCCACGCTGTTCGAGCGTCGCGCCGGCAACAAGCAGCTCAACGGCACCGAGTCGTTCCGCTGCCTCCAGCAGGCGTCGCAGGCCTACTACAGCCAGTGCTCCGCCTTCGGCAACCCGAACTCCTCGCTCGATGAGCAGGCCGCCGCGATCGCATACTCGTTCATGGGTGGCGTCCCGTACGGCTACATCGAGGATGCCTCGTTCACCAAGTGGCGCGAGTTCTCGGTGCGCTTCAACGTGCCGCAGTCCCTCGGAAATCGTGCGCGGCTCCTGAACGGCGCCTCGGTCTCCCTCTCCGGTCGCAACCTGAAGACCTGGACCAAGTACCGCGGTCTGGATCCCGAGATCGCCGAGACGGGTGGCGCGTCCAACTTCAGCCAGGGCGAGTTCAACACCCAGCCGCCGGTTCGCACGTTCACGCTCCGCTTCGACTTCAAGCCTTAATTCTCCGGAAACGACAACTCCATGACTCAGACCTTCAGAGGGAGGGGCGCTCGCGCCCTTCCCGGGCTTGCCCTCCTCGCCGCGGTGGCGTTCGGGAGCTCGGCCTGCGACACCAACAAGCTGGTCGCTGTCGTCGATCCGGCGACGCGCCTGCCGACTGACATCGAGAACGTCGGCTCCCTGCCGGCGCTCGCGAACGGCGCATTCCGCCAGTTCGTGGGCGGCTACTCCGGGTTCGGCGGCGACGCCTTCCTGTCCGCGTCGGCCGTGATCACCGACGAGACGTACTACGGGGACACCTTCCCCACGCGTCTCGCCGCCGACCGCC
>JAQBPZ010000080.1 GCA_028287225.1 Gemmatimonadota bacterium | reverse complement strand
CCTCCGCATCATCGGCACCAACGACTTCCACGGCGCGCTCGAGGCTCGGCCCGACATGGCGGGCCGCCGCCGGGGCGGCGCCGCCTACCTGGCCACCGCGATGCGCCGCGCCGCCGAGGGCTGCACGCCCCCCGCGTGCGAGACGATCCTGCTCGACGGCGGCGACGAGTTCCAGGGCACCCCTGCCTCCAACCTCGCCTTCGGCCGGCCGGTCGTCGCCATCTTCAACGAGCTCGGCTACGCCGCCGGCGCCATCGGCAACCACGAGTTCGACTGGGGCCAGGACACGCTCCGGGCCCGCATGCGCGAGGCTCGGTATGCGATCCTCGCCGCGAACGTCCGGGACACCGCCGGGCGTCCCGTGCCATGGATCCGCTCCGACACCCTCGTCCGCCGCGGCGCGCTCCGCGTCGGCGTCGTGGGCGTTGCCACGGTGGCGACGCCGAGCACGACGCGCGCGTCCAATGTCGCCAACCTGCGCTTCCTGGATCCGGCGCCGATCGTCGACAGCCTCACGCGCCGCCTGCGCGCGCGCGGCGCCGACTACGTGGTGGTCGTCGCGCACGCCGGCGCCTTCTGCGACCGCGATGGCAGCGCGAACTGCAATGGCGAGATCGTCGATTTTGCCCGGAAGCTTCAGGAACCCGTGGATGCCATCGTCAGCGGCCACACGCATTCCCTGGTGGACACGGACGTCAACGGGGTGCCGGTGGTGCAGTCGCGCTCCAGCGGCACCGCGTTCAGCGTCATCGACCTCGGCCCGGACGGGTCGCGGCACGTCGTCCGCGACGTGCTCGCCGACTCGCTTCCCGCCGATCCGCGCATCGCGCCCATCGTCCAGCAGGCCGTCGCCCGCGTCGCGCCGATCGTGGACCGCCCCGTAGCCACCATCGCCACCGACATGAATCGCGTCGGCAGCGAGTACGCCCTCGGCAACCTCATCGCCGACGCGATGCGCGCCGAGGGAAAGGGTGACGTGGACGTCACGAACAACGGCGGCATCCGCGCCAGCCTGCGGGCGGGCACGGCGACGTACGGCTCGCTCTTCGAGATCCAGCCGTTCGCCAACGTCCTGTACCGGATGACCGTCACCGGTGCGGCCCTTCGCGGCTACCTGGAGAAGCTCGTTGCCCGGAAGCCGAACGTGCACCTGAGCGGGGTGACGATGACCTACGACTCCACGCGCGCCGCGGGCTCGCGCCTCCTCACCGTCCGCATGGCCGACGGCAGCGCGCTCCGTGACGACGCGCGCTATACCCTCGTGCTCAACGACTTCCTCGCCACCGGCGGCGATGGCCTCGGCCTCGGCGCGGCGGCGCTGCGCACCGAGGTGCTCGACCTCGTGGATCTCGACGCGCTGGTGCGCTACCTGCGCCGCGCCCCGCAGCCCGTGCGAGGGCCCAGCGACATCCGCATCATCGCGACGGGGCCGGCCCGATGACCCCACCCATCACCCGCGAGCTCCTGCGCCGCCTGCCCAAGGCGGAGCTGCACTGCCATCTCGACGGCTCGCTGCGCCCGCAGACCCTGCTCGACCTCGGTAGACAGTACGAGCAGCCCATGCCCGCTCACACCGTGGAGGCGCTGCGCGACTACATGACCGTGCGCGACGCGCGCAACCTCGAGGACTATCTCGAGCGGTTCGCCATCACGCTCTCCGTGATGCAGACCGAGGAGTCCCTCGACCGCATCGCGTACGAGCTCGCCGAGGACGCGTCGCGCGACGGCGTGAAGTACATCGAGGTGCGGTATGCGCCCGTGCTGAACGTGCGCGGCGGCATGTCGCTGGAGCAGGCGGTCGAGGCGCCGCTGCGGGGGCTGGCCCGCGCCCAGGCCGCCCACGGCATCACCGGGCGGCTCATCATCTGCGCCATCCGCAACATGCCGTCCGCCGTGTCGCGGGAGCTCGCCGAGCTCGCGGTGGCGTACCGTCACCGCGGCGTCGTGGGGTTCGACCTCGCCGGCGGCGAGGCGGGGAACCCGGCTCGCGAGCACGCCCGTGCCTTCGAGTACGCGCGCATGCACGACCTGGCGTGCACCTGCCACGCCGGCGAGGGCGACGGCGCCGAGTCCGTGCGCGAGGCCGTGCACGTCTGCGGCGCGCACCGGCTGGGCCATGCCACCCGGCTCATCGAGGATACCTCGCTCACCGACTACTGCAACGACCGCCGCATCACGCTCGAGATCTGTCTCACGAGCAACGTGCAGACGCGCGCCACGGAGTCGTACGCCACGCACCCGTTCCGCGAGTACTACGATCGCGGGCTGAACGTGGTGCTCAACACCGACAACCGGCTCATGAGCGGCGTGACCCTCACCGACGAGTACGTGCACGCGGCGGAATCGCTCCACTTCACCTTCGACGAGCTGGCCACCGTCGCGATGAACGGGTTCGAGAGCTGCTTCCTGCCGTACGAGGAGCGGACGCGCCTGATCGCCTCGGCGCAGGCCGAGATCCGCGCGCTGCGCGGCGCCGCGGCATGAGCGCGGGCGGGATGTTCGGTGCGGCGGCCGCGGCACGCGCGGCCGAGGTGGTCCGCGCGCGCATCGGCGGCGCCACTCCGGTCGCGGGAGTGATCCTGGGCTCCGGCCTGGGGGGCCTCGCCGCGCGCATCGCGAATCCCGTCGCGATTCCGTTTGCCGAAGTGCCCGGCTTTCCCACCGCGACCGTGGTGGGACATGCCGGCAAGCTGATCGCGGGCACCCTGGGTGGGCGTCCGGTGGTGGCGCTCGCGGGACGGTTCCACATGTATGAAGGACATCCCGCGCCCCTCGCCGGCTTCCCCGTGCGCGTCCTGCACGCCCTCGGCGCACGGGTGCTGTTCGTCTCCAACGCGGCCGGCGGCATCCGTCGCACCTTCCGTGCGGGCGACCTGATGCTGATCCGCGATCATCTCAACCTCATGTTCCAGAACCCCCTCGTGGGCGCGCTGGAGCCGGGTGACATCCGCTTTCCGGACATGAGCGAGCCGTACGACCCGTCTCTGTGCGAGTCTCTCCGCGCGCATGCCGCCGCCCTCGGCATCCCGCTGCAGGAGGGCGTCTATGGCGCCCTCCTCGGCCCGACGTACGAGACCCCCAGTGAAGTGCGCATGCTCGCCACGCTCGGCGCCGACGCCGTCGGCATGTCCACCGTGCCGGAGGTGATCGTGGCACGCGCGATCGGGATGCGCGTGGCCGGCATCAGCTGCATCACGAACCTGGCGTCGGGCATCTCGCCACACGCGCTCTCCCACGCGGAGGTGCTCGAGACGACCACGCTCGTGGCGGAGCGGTTCGAATCGCTGGTGGAGCGGTTCGTGGGCGGGCTGTAGCGTTCATCCGCCGGACGGCCCCAGCCGGAAGGGCGACGCAACGCATGCGTCGCCCTTCGTGCATCCGGGCGGGGGCGCGGAGCGCTGCAGTGGCCGAGCCGTTACAGGAACGTGTCGGGATTGCACGGTCTGGATCGCAGAGCGGTATCCTGGATGACCGAAGTCGTGAAAGTGACTGCAAAACCTTGCATCCCGAGCACGCGATCCGCATAGTGGGGAAGAGGAACACGTTTCCCATTCCGGATGCACCGCCATGGATTTCGCCGAACCGACCCGCTCCGGCCTTCAGCCCGACTCCCCGCGCGGCGGTCTCACCTCCCTGCGCGGGCGGCTTCGCGACGCCGTGATCGTGCTCCAGGCGGACGGCGCCGTGACCGGCATCCACGGGCTGTCATGGCTCATCGGGCGGCGTGACGAGGCGACTCAGCGGCGCCTCACCGAGCTCCAGCTCGTCGCCATGGCAGAGGGGTGGAGCCCCGCGGAGTTCGACGGGGCCCGGCTGGGTGTCCTGCGCCCGCGTCGCGCCGAGGTAAACGCGCTGGGCCGCGCCTACCTCGCCGCGGTCACGCCGGGCGCCGTCGATGCCGCACACCGGCTGCGCACCGCGGGCGTCGCTCTCGAGCTCTCGGGCGAGGTCGGCGTGGAGGCGATGCTCGGCCTCGCCGACGAGCTTGGCGTGACCCCCGACGGCATCCACGCACCGCGACTCCGCTTCGACGCCCTCGGGGCGTTCGTCGGCGTCGAGGCGTCACGCCGCGCGCCGAGCATCGCGAACGAGGCGGGACCACTGAACCGGCCCCGTCGCGCCTTCGTCGGCACGCGCGCCTCCGAGCTCCTCGTCGATCCGGAACGCGACCTGTTCCTGCGCTTCACCGGCGTCGTCGCGCACGAGGGGCCCGGCCGGGGCGAGAGCATCGCGAGCTTCGCCGACCTCGTGTCGCTCGTCGTCGGGTGAGAGGAAGGATCAGGGATTAGGGATTAGGGATTAGGAACTGACGGGGCTACCCACTCGGACCGTGTCATCCTGCTGCGCGAAGCGCGGTCAGGATCTTCTCTCCATGCGCGCGGGGCCAGCCTCACGGCAGGGACAGTAGATCCCGACACTCGGTCGCGGGGCTCCCTCCTGCGGGATGACCGCCGCGCGGGACGCCACGCGCCGACACGTGAGTGGCCCCGGTCTGAGGGCCGTCCAAGTCAGTTCCTAATCCCTAATCCCTAATCCCTGTTACTGCTGCCTCGGCACCGGCGACGGCGGCAGGGACCGCACGCGCGCCTTGAAACGCTGGAAGTTCGGCGAGTCCGTCGCGAGGGTGCGCAGGATGGCCGGGCTGTACTGCGCGATCATCCGGCGCGTGTCGGCGATGCGGTCTTCCTCGAGCGGGTGCGTGGCGAACCAGCCGGCCACGGCGCCCCCCGAGCTGGAGTTGCGCTCGTCGATCAGGATCTGGAACATCTCGGGGATCCCGTTCGGGTTGATCCCGGCACGGACCACGTTCTGCACGCCTTCCTCATCCGCCTCGGCCTCGTCCCCGCGGCTGAACCGCGCGAAGAGCGCAGTGCCCCCCACCTGGATGGCGGCCTGGCCGGCCTGGCTGCTGCAGATGTTGGTGAGCACGCAGGCGAGGTTCACGCCCAGGCTGGCCCCCTGCTGCTGCTGCATCTGCTTGATGGAGTGGCGGCGCACCACGTGGCCGATCTCGTGGCCGAGCACGCCGGCGAGCTGGTCCATCCGCTGGGTGCGCTCGATGAGCCCGCGGTTCACGTACACGAAGCCCCCAGGCACCGCAAAGGCATTCACTTCGCGGCTGTCGACGATATAGAAGCGCCACTCGGGGAGGTCGGTGCGCGACGTCAGGCGCGCGATGGAGTCTCCGAGCACATTGATGTAGCGGTTCAGCTCCGGATCCTGCACGATGGGAAGCTGCTGGTTGATCTGCTGGACGTACTGCTGGCCCATCTCGACTTCCTGTTGCGTCGATACCCCGCAGCCCGTCACTACCACTGCCAGCGCGACGCCGGCCATCAATCGTCTCATCGCTCACTCTCGTTCTGGGATGACCGGGGCAAGCCGCAAGAGCCATTCCCGATGCCGGATTTCATAACGCATTGAAGCTACTTACCTTAGCTCGCGACCTCAGGCGTCGGAAGGCGCGTGAGCGGCAACAGCTCTTCACCGCTGAGGGCATCCGCGCCGTGGAAGAGCTGCTCCGGTCGCCGCTGACGATCCGCGGCGCCCTCGTTGCCCCCCAGCTCGGCGAGGCGCCGCGCGGCGCCGCCCTGCTGGCCGCCCTGCGCGATCGCGGCGTGGAGATCGCCGAGCTGTCACCGCTCGACTTCGCGAGCGCCGCCGAGACGGAGTCGCCGCAGGGCGTCCTCGCCATCGGGGAGATTCCCGCCGCCGTCCCCGACTCGCTCGTGCTGCCCGCGGTCGCCCGTGTCGTGGTGCTCGATGGTGTTCAGGACCCCGGAAACGTGGGAACGATCCTCCGCACGTCGGTGGCGCTCGGTGCCTCCGCGGTGCTGGCCATGCCGGGAACAGTTGACCTCTGGAACGCGAAGGTCGTCCGTAGTGCGATGGGCGCGGGCTTCCACGTGCCCGCCATGGCGTGCTCGTGGGAGACGCTGGACTCGCTGCGCGCCCGCTACGGCCTGGTGCTCTGGGGCGCCGACGCCGGCGGCACCGCGCTCGACACGCTCACACCGCCCGCGCGGCTCGCGCTGCTCGTCGGAAATGAAGGCTCGGGCCTGTCGGCCGAGGGGCAGGCCCGCACCGACGTCGTCGCCGCGCTGCCCATCGGACCCCAGGTCGAATCGCTCAACGTGGCCGTGGCCACCGGCATCTTTCTCTATCAGCTGCGCCCGTGACCGAGACCACCTTCGCCACCGCCTTCGCCTTCTGCTTCGGGTTGTGCGCCGGCTCGTTCCTGAACGTCTGCATCTCGCGCTGGCCGCGTGACCTGAGCGTCGTGCGCCCACGCTCGCGCTGCCCGAAGTGCAGCCACCAGCTCTCGTGGTACGAGAACATCCCCGTCCTGAGCTGGATCGCGCTCCGTGCCCGCTGCCGGAGCTGCCACGAGCGCATCCCGTACATCTATCCGCTCGGCGAGATCGGCGTGGGCGTGCTCTGGGCGCTCTGCTTCGCCTCGTTCGGCGCGACGTTCACCGCGGTGCGCCTCGCGGTGGTCCTCACCATCCTCGTGGGCGTCGCGCTCACGGACCTGGAGCACTACCTCATTCCCGACGGCTACACGATCACGGGCCTCCTCTTCGCGCTCGTGACCGCGTTCGCCGCACCCTTCGTCGGTGAGTCGCTGATCTTCGCGAACCCGTACGACGCCGTGGTCGGCGCCTGCGCCGGCGCGGGCCTCATCGCGATCATCGGCTGGCTGGGCGAGGTGGCGCTCCGGAAGGAGGCGATGGGCATGGGCGACATGACCCTCATGGCGTTCGTCGGCGCGATGCTCGGTCCCACGCGCGCGCTCGCGACGATCTTCCTCGGCGCCGGGATCGGGGCAGTCACCTTCCTGGCCATCGTCTATCCGGTGGCCGTGATTCGCCGCAACCGCGCCGCGGCGCAGACGGAGCTGGCGCTCGACGCCGGCGGGCACCGCACTCCGGTGGAGCTGCCCCTCGTTCCCTTCGGCGTGTTCCTCGCCCCCGCCAGCGCGGTCATGCTGCTGTGGGGCGACATGATCCTCGCGCGGCTGATGCCGGTGTAGGCGGAGGGATCAGTCGGATTAGGGATTAGGGATTAGGAACTGCGCGGGGACGCATCCCGAGCGGCTGTCATCCCACGAGCGC
>JAQBPZ010000253.1 GCA_028287225.1 Gemmatimonadota bacterium | reverse complement strand
TCGTTCCGGCCGAGCCGTTGGAGCTCATGCTGCCGTTGTTGCCGGACGTGCCATTCATGCAGTTCATGTTGCTGCCGGCGCCCTGGGTGCCACTACCCGAGTTGCCGTTGTAGTACGAGCTGCCCGCGGTGCCCGACGCGTTCCCGTTGCTGTCGTAGCCACTTCCCGACGACGAACTGCCCGAGCCGCTGCCCTGATCCTTCTGCACGCGCACGCCGGACGAGATGCTGCCGTTCCCCGAACCGGTGCCGCCCTGTGCCGCACTCGTCGCGCTCATGCCTGCGCAGAGCGCGACGGCCACGCCCAGCGTCAGGGTCCCAGTGTGTCGCAGCTTCATGTGCTCCTCCTGATGGTGTGTGTCGTCGGTGTGGACCCACGCTGACGGGCGCGGCCGAGTCTCGCTGGCATCAGCGCCTGCTCCTGGCTGATGCGGCATCGCGGCGGAGGACGACTCACTCGCGCGTGATGCGACGCCTGCTCCCCGATGCACGGCACCGTGCCATCCCGGGACTCGACACGACGGAGATCGTCGTGGCGAGGGCTCGACGCGCATCACGCGTGCCGACGCGCGCACGCGGCGTGAACGCTCCGCTTGCGCACGGCATGGCTCGCGAACATCGACATTCTCGTGCTCGCTCGACACGACAGCGAGTCTCCGACGATTGACCGACGCTCGGTCCAGACACTGAAGTATCCGCCTCGATCCGCCGTCGATCGCCTCGAGACTCCCGGCTCGACGCTGTCCAGGCTCGTCCGCGCGCGAAGGCTCGAACCGCATGCAGCGAATGGTCCGAGAACAGCCGAGTTGCCGTCATCACCACAGTCGACTGTTCTCGATGCACTCGGACAATTCGGTGCGAGCCTGCCACTACTCGACGCTGCGTATCAGAACCCGTATTTCGCGCCGGCCACGACCGTTCGCTGCGGGAAGGGGTGGAACAGGAAGTATTTCCGGTCGAGCAGGTTGTCCACGCCGAGCGATGCCGACCAGTGATCGTCCAGGGTGAACGCGGCGCGCGCGTCGGCGACGAGCCACTCGCCGAACCCCTGGTACGTGTTCGGGTGGACGTCGGCATTGTCGAGCGTCGTGAACACCATGCTGCTGTACCGGGCCGCGCCGGTGAGCGCGAGCCGCGGGCTCGCGTGATACGTGCCGGTCGCATTCGCGCGCCAGCGCGGGATGTTCGGGAGGAAGGCGCCGACCGCGCTGCCGGCCGGCGCCGTGGGGCTCGCGCGACCGGGCAGCGCGAGGATGCGTGCGTCCACATACGTGGCGCTGCCGGCGAGCTCGAGCCCCCGCACGAGCGCATCGGTGCGCGACAGCACGAGCTCCACGCCCCGCGCGCGGACGTGGTCCACGTTGGAGATATACGAGTAGAGCGTCGGGGAGCCGGGCACGAGCGGCAGGAACTGCGCGATGATCGCGTCGTGCACGTCGTCCTGGAACAGCGCGAGCTGCATGAGCCCGCGGTCGCTCCGGCGTGCGATGCGCAGCTCGGCGGCGAGCACGTCGTCCGGCTTCAGCTCGGGGTTGGGCGCGGTGAACGTGCTGCCGGTGGAAACGAGCTGGTACAGCTCCGCCGCGGTCGCGAACCGGTACGCCTTCGCCACCGAGGCGGTAAGCTGCCAGTCGGGGGTCATCGCCCACGCGAGCACGGCCTTCGGCGAGAAGCGCTGCGCCGCCACCGCGGGCTGCGTCACGCTCGTGGTCCCGTTGAGGTTGAAGCCGTCGAACGCGCGCCACCATTCGTACCGGCCGCCCAGCGTGAGGCGCACGGCGCCGGTCACCCACCAGCTGTCCTGCGCCCATGCGGCGCGCGTGCGCGTGCGGCCGTCACCCTCGGTGGCGATGGTCGTGTACCCGCCGCCCGCGCGCCAGTCCGCGGCGTTCCAGGTGGGATTCCGCAGGACGTACTCGTCCTGGTGCACGCCGAACGTCACCGCATGAGAGGCGAGCGCGCCGCCGCGCCGCCACGCGCCCTTGAGGTCCAGCGTCGTCCACCCGGTGCCATCCATCAGGGCCACCCGTCCCGCGGCCGCGAAGGTGGTGTCGCCCGCGGTAGCCGGGCTGCGCTGCTCGTCGCGGTCGAACCGGTAGCGTGTCGCCACCGCCTCCACATCCCAGTCGCGCCGGGTGTCGCTGCGCACCGACAGGCTGTGCGACGAATGCCGCTGCACCTGCTCGAACAGCCCGCTCGCGAATCCGGCCTGGCTGGCATACGTGCCCGCGCCCCCGCGCGCGATGTAGCTCTCCACCGCGGATGAGCCGTCATTCCGCCACAGGCCCATGGCGTACGTGGCGCGAAGCACGGGGGTCAGCTCGTACGCCGCCTTCACCGTCGCACTGGCCATGCGCGTGTCCAGCAGTCCGGACGCGCCGAGGATGGTGGAGGGCAGCCCAAGCTTCGTCTGCTCCGCGAATCCGCCCGTCGTCCCGGCCGGGCTCGTGGACGCGGTGACGTAGGTGAGCGGCTGGCTCTCGCTGCGGAGGAGGTTGCCACTGGCCCAGAAGCTGAAGCGGCCGATCCGGTTGCCGACGTCGGCCGTCGTCTGGGCCGTGCCGAAGGTGCGCTGCGTGCCGTAGAGATCGAAACGCTGGAACGCCTGCGTCTGCGCGATGGCGCCGCGCAGCGAGTCGGGCATGCGCGTGGTGATCTCCATGACCGCCCCCATGGAGTTGCCGGCGTACGCCGCGGAGAACGGCCCGTACATGAGGTCGATCCGCTCGATGGCGAGTGGCGACACGAGACCCCAGCGCGGTCCGCCGATGTTGTTGTTGTTCGCGATCAGCGCGGAGAGCGGCACGCCGTCGGCATAGACGAGACTTCGCGCGCTCGAGCTCACGCCCCACACGCGCGTCCCCATCACGGCCTGGGTGTCGCCGTTGTTTCGCTTCCGCAGGAACACGCTCGGCAGGTACTTCACCGCATCCTCGGCGTCCACCAGGTTCACGGTCCGCTCCGCCTGCCGCGCCGTGACGCCCGCGCTGGCGGGCAGGGTGAGCTGCTGGATCGGCGTGCGGGATGGCGCGCTTGTGCGCCCTGCGGTCACGTGCACGGCCCCGAGCCGCGCGATGCTGTCGCGCCTCGCTCGGCTCGTGTCGCCTGCCTGGGTGGTGTCCTGCGCCTGCGCCACACTCGCGAGCAGCGCGAGCGTGAGCACGACATGAAGAGATCGCATGTTGTCGAGTGGCCGTTGATGGGAGCGTTCGCGAGCTGCGTTGGACCGTGCGTCGAGCGAGACGCGCAGCGGCCGCTCCGGGCCAGTTGCGACATGCGCCGGCGCAGGCCGGCAGGCATGACGGCGAGCGTCGCAGGGTCGCGGATGACCGCGCTGCGACGACTCCCAATGGCGAACGGGGTCCGCGATGCGATGCCTGGGCATCGCGCCGCGGAGCGGGCTACGCGGTCAGCGCACCCGCGGGAGGCCCGTTGCCGAACGGCAGCACGTGCGCCGAACGGCCGCCCGATGCATCACGCGCGTCCCCATGGATCGCGACGTCGGCCGCGCTGATGGTGGCCGTCGGCGGCACCGTGTGCGACGGCGCCAGGGCCGCCGCTCCCGATGCGGCCGCGCACGCGCCGACGCAGGTGCAGGCATGCGGCGCGGCGGGCGACCGGTCCGTGCCCGATGTGGCCCCCGCTGCCGGCACCGACGCATGCGCTCCGTGCGACATGCCATGCGTACCCGCCGCCGCCTGCGCAGACGATTCGGAATGCTGGTGCCCGCCCGCCCCGCCGTGCTGCGGACACGCGTGCACCATTCCGAGCTCGGCCCCGGCGAGGGCGAACCAGAGCGCCAGGCAGGCGCGCAGGAGGCGGGTGGGCCAGGGACGAGGCATCACGACCGGCAATCTACGGTCGGTGACAGACCGGTCCAGTCGGGAGAACGCCGACATTCCATCCTTGCGCCGTGTCGTGCGGCGCGCGGGTTCGGTTCGGTCGGTGTGGCAGGTCGCTGGGACGGAGCCGTCAGCGCTGGCGGTGACGCGGGCGCTGGAGTCCGCCGAGGTAGCCGCCAAGGCGGTCGACGCGGGCGTCCCAGCGGCGGCGGTACTGCTCGATGAACTCGGAGACGTCGCGCAGCGGCTCGGGCTCCAGGCGGCACGGCCGCCACTGGGCTTCGCGCCCCTGCGTGATCAGGCCGGCGCGCTGGAGCACTCTGAGGTGCTTCGAGACGGCGGGCAGGGTCATGTCGAACGGTTCCGCCAGCTCGGTGACCGACGCCTCGGCCACTGCGAGGCGGGCGAGGATGGCGCGCCGTGTGGGGTCGGCGAGGGCGGCGAAGGTGGCGCTGAGCGGGTCATGGCGCATCGTATTGAACCCCTCGGTCAATTATCTCTTTGGTTGAATACGTCGCCCGCCGGACCGGGTCGAGACGTCGCGCGCGCGCACGGTCGCGCTGGCATTCCGTCTGCCAGAATCGGGCGGGATGCCATCTCACGACGTGGAGGACGAGCGAAGCAATGATGAGGGCGGGGTGCGTGCGGCCGGCACGACCCCGGAGGAGCGCGAGCGCGAGCAGGCGTGGCGGCGCGGCAAGGATCGCGCGCGTGGCATCACCGATGCCCGGGCGGCCGACGCGTGGCGCGATGCCTCCGCCACCGCGGCGCGCGCCTTTGTCGCGCTCGCCGAGAATGTCCGCGACTACGCGATCTTCCTGATGAACCCCGAGGGCATCATCACCTTCTGGGGAGAAGGGGCGCGGCTCATCAAGTGGTGGACCAAGGAGGAGGCGGAGGGGGCACACCTCCGCATGCTGTACCCGTCCGGCGGCGCGGAAGACGGGACCGCCGAGGAGCACATCCGGCTCGCGGCCGCGCACGGCGAGTACACCGGCGAAGGGTGCCGTCTCCGCAGCGACGGCTCCACCTTCTGGGCCGGCGTCACGCTCACCGCGCTGCGTGATGGCGAGGGCAGGCTGCTGGGCTTCGCCAAGGTCACGCGCGACCTCACGGCGCGGCATGCGGCCGACGCCATGCTCCAGGCGGCGTCCGCCGCCGCCTCCGAGGCGCGCGCCGCCGCCGAGGCGGCGAACGAGGCGAAAAGCGGGTTCCTGGCGACCATGAGCCACGAGATCCGCACCCCCGTCAACGCGATCATGGGCTACCTGGACCTGCTCAGCCTGGAGATCGGCGGACCGCTCACGAGCGAGCAGCGCTCGTACGTGGACCGCGCGGCGCGCGGCAGCCGGCACCTGCTCTCGCTCGTCAGCGAGGTGCTCGACTTCTCCCGCCTCGAGGCGCGCCGTACCCCGCTGGAACGCCGCGCCTTTCGCGTGGGCGATGCCGTGACGCACGCGCTCGGCCTGATCGCCCCCCAGGCCCGGGCGCGCGGCGTCGAGATCGCCGACTCGGTGAGCGGTCACGCCGGTGGCCTCTCCGCCTGGGGTGACGAGGCGCGCACCGCGCAGATCGTCGTGAACCTGCTGGTCAACGCCGTGAAGTTCACCGACCCGGGGCTCGACGAGCGCGGCCGGATCACCATCAGCGCCGGCATCGCCGGCACGGCGGCCCCGGACGTGCGGCTTCCCGGCGAGGGGCCGTGGGTCTACATCCGCGTGGAGGACACCGGCGCCGGCATCGCGCCCGACCAGATCGAGCGGATCTTCGAGCCGTTCGTGCAGGCGGACATGTCGCTCACGCGCGGACACGGGGGCACGGGGCTGGGGCTCGCGATCTCACGCCGGCTGGCGCGCGCGATGGACGGAGACGTGGTGGCGCGCAGCACGCTGGGGGTGGGATCCACCTTCTTCCTGTGGCTGCCCGCCGCACCGGTCGAATCGATGCAGACCGGGGGCGTGGAGGGCAGCGGGCCGTTCGGTGAGGCGGCGGCCGTCTCCACTTCGATGCCGGACGCGGCGCAGGCGCACGAGACGACCGAGGCCATATCGCATTCGCGCCTCCAGCCGGGCTCCCTCCGCGCGATGGCCGAGCTGCTGCTCGGCGAGATGGAGCGGATCCTCGCCGGGTTCACCGCCCGGATGCGCGCCGACCCGGGAGTGACGGCGGCGCATGGGGTGGAGGTGTCGCAGGTGGAGGATCACTTCGCGAGCTTCATCGCCGACGTGGCGGGCACGCTCGCCAACGTCGACGCCGAGCTGGGCGCCCCCGCCGACGCGCTCGGCGACGGCACGGCGATCCAGCGCGTGATCGCGGAGCGCCACGGGGCGCAGCGCGCGCGGCTCGGGTGGGACGAGGCGCAGCTCCGGCGCGAGTTCGGCATCTTCCGCGAGGAGCTGGAGGCGGCGCTCAAGCGCGGCGCGCCGATTCGCCTGCCCGCGCCCACCGCGCAGGCGCGCCTCGCGGAGGCCGCCCGCGCCATGGAGCTCGTGGCGCGGTTCGTGGATGTGGCCGAGGGCGTGGGTGTCGAGGCGCTGCGACGCACGCTCGCCGAGGGCGGGGCGGGCTCGCCGTAGAGGGCAGAGCACACGGAGGGGTCCATGGCACCCTTGAAGGCCATGGGCGGGTCCGGGTACCTCGTGTCTGCGCTACCGTGTCGGCGTCGCCACGAGCACCGCGGTCGCGAGGAGCACGAGCAGGCCGACGCACAGCTCCGTCCACATGCTTCGCCGCAGCCGCCCCGTGGCCGCATCGGTGCCGAGGGCCGGGCGCACGCGCCGCCAGTTGTAGGCGCCGACGAGCGCGACCACGCCCACGAGCACGAGCTTCCGGAACAGCACCTGGCCGTAGGGTGTCGTCCACAGGTCTGCCACGCGGTCGAGCCGCTGCCACGCGGTCACCACTCCGGTGAGCGCGACCACCGCCGCCGACAGGAGTGCCACCGGGGAGAAGGCGCCCACGAGTGCCGCCACGTGATCGGCGCGTCGCGTGCCGTCGCGCAGCGGCGCGCCCAGCCCCGCGGCGGCGAGCCAGAACAGCGTGCCGAGCCATGCGCTCTCGGCGAGCACGTGCAGCGCGTCGTCGAGCACCGAGAGCGAGCGATAGCGCTCCACGGTCGCCGCGTGTCCGCCGAGCGCGATGCCGAGCGACGCGACGACGCAGGCGAGCGCGGTGAGCGTCCACCCGCTGCGTCGCCCCCGCCATGCGAGCGTCGCACCGATCAGCGCGGCCGCGCCGGCGCCGAGCTGCATGCGCCACGCGCCACCCCACTGCGTGGCCATCGCCATGTCCTCGAGCTGCGCGACGGACATGGATGCGTCGCGCATCATGCGGCTCTGCATTGCGAGCCGCACCGCCGACGTCACCACGAACACCACCGCCGCGGCGGCCGCGCCACCCGCGAGGATCCGCTGCATCCCGCGCGCGTCCATGCCCTCCGCGCCGGCCACGCGCGGCAGCACCGCGACGCGGAAGGCCACGGCGCCGACGAGCAGCAGCAGGGCGGCGTAGGAGACGAGGCGCACGAGCACGAACGAGGCGTCCTGTGGCGTGGCGTGGCGTTCGCCCATCGCCGTGGAATCGTCCGCGCCCGCGAGCGAGTCCGTGGCGCCCGGGCTGGCGGCCGGCACCGGCAGCGCTGGCAGCGCGGGCGCCGCCACGCGGAACGAGAACCGGCCGCTCGCCGGGTGTCCATCCACTGCCGCGGTGCGCCATCGCACCTCGTAGCGCCCGGGCGCGAGCTCGCGCCGAATGGACAGGAGCACGCTCAGCGCATCGGCGCCGTCGTGAACGGGCGCCCCGAGGTCGATGCTGGCGCCGGTGGAGTCGGTGACGCGCACCGTGGTGAGCGACAGCTCCGGCGCCTCGCTGAACCAGAGGCGGATCACATGCGGCGCGGTGACGCTGGCACCAGCCGACGGCTCGCTGCGGCGCAGGTGCGCATGCGCCCATGCGCCGCGGGGCGTGCCGAGGACGAGCCCGAGCAGCGTGATCGCGCCGAACACCCAGCGCATGGGCGCATGCAGCCGCCGCATGCGCCCACTGCACGTGCGCTCAGTGCGCATGCGGAGTGGATCCAGTGCTGCCGGAGTCAGGTCCGCGCATCGTCATCCCCGTCCGAAAGGGTCGCAGCCGCAGGAAGACCATGGCGCCGAGCGGGGTTCGCGACCCATAGGCCCCCGCGATCGCCGCCGGCACGATGTTCACCGTGCCCATCGCCCCGAGGCCGAGCGTGCCTCCGCCGAACCGGGCGACGTCGCGAATGTAACCCATCGTCACCTCGCCCACATCGAAGTGCCGGTCACCCGGGAAGCCGAACGGCGCTTCGTTCAGCACGAGATCCTCCGCCGACTTCTGCACGTACTCGGCCCGTCCGAACACCGTGTTGCGGGCGTCGAGCACCGCCTCGGACTCGAGCAGCAGGCTGTGCGACCAGCCGGGGTGCGACGAGTGGCTGTTGGCGCCGTAGACGAGGCTCGAGGCCCACTGGCCGTCGCGGCCGAGGGTGGTGCCGTGCAGCGCCGACGCGGCCACGCGGTGCATGGACTCGTCGGGGGCCAGCGCTTCGGGGCTCGCGAGGAAGCCGTAGCCGCCGGTGAAGCTCCACGCCGCCGTCGGATTGTACGTCAGGCGTCCCGACCACGAGTCGAGCCGGATGGGATCGAAGTTGAACCGATGCTGGTCCGGCTCCCGCCCGTTGAAGAGCGAGCCCTCGAGCTTCAGCGTGTGCGTGAAGACTCCGGCGCTCAGCACGCCGAAGGAGATGTGCGTCGCGTCGGCCCAGTGGTGGGAGATGGGCGCGGTGGGGTTGTCCATGGCCGACGGGCGGTGCATGAAGGCCACCGGGCCCAGCGCCGGCTCGCCGGAGGGCGCCGCGTAGAGCATGATCCCGACCGTGCGCGTGACGGGTCGCTCATAGAGCGCGCTCAGCTCCATGAAGAGGTCGTGCGGATGCTGGCGGTCGTGCAGCGGCGCGCCCTCGTATGCCTCGCCCGACTGCAGGAGGAGCGGGTAGCCGCGCGGCGTCACCGTGACGGCATCGAGGCTGAGCATCGTGCGCGCCTGCACGCGTCCGCCGGCGAGCGCATGGCTCGCCATGAGCATCATCCAGTTGAGCGAGCCGACCTGGCTCGCCCCGCGCGGCCCGCCCTGCCGGTCGTACTGCGCAAAGGCGAAGCCGTGACCCGTGACGTCCCAGCGGCCCGGTACGGTGAAGTAGAGCGAGGGAATCGGCGCCGCGTCGGGCACCCAGGTGGTGCCCGATCCCATCCGGTCCATGGAGACGCCGAGCGGGTCCGGCGTCATCATCGTCATGCCCGGCATGTCGTGCATGCCGGCCATGGCTCCGGTATCGCGTGGCATCGCGCCGGACGACATGCCCGGCATGTCGTGCAGGCGGTGGGTCGTGTCGCCGTGCGACATCGCCGGCATGTCGTGCGTGCGATGCGTGGTGTCGGTGGCCGGCATGCCGGGCATGTCGTGCATGACCGGCGTCGCGGGGCTCGCCTGCGTCGCGGCGGGCTTCGTGGCAGGCGCCTTCGTCACAGCGGCCTTCTTCGCGGTGGCCTTCTTCGCCGTGGCCTTCTTCGCGACGGCTTTCTTCGCGACGGCTTTCTTCACCGCGGGGCGCGCGCCGGTGGTGTCACGCGGCATCTGCATGCCGGGCATGTGCATGTCGTGCGTGGTGCCCTGCGCGGCGAGCGGCCGGGCGGCAGGGAGCAGGAGTGCGGCGGCCGCGAACCAGCGCGCGGCGTGAGGCAGCCGGCGTCGCGCCGGCGTGAAACGGTGGGTCGACAGCATGAGGAGCAGCTCGAATCGGGGGCAAGGCCATGACGGCGGCCGCGTGGCGCGCGCGTCGATCTCGTCCGCGGGCGCGAACGGATCACGAACACCGGTGGTCTGGAGCTCGGGCTAGGCCCTGGGAGGCGGCGGCTCGGGTGCGGGAGCGACGGAGAGTCGCAGCGTGCCGGGCTCGGCATGCGCCGCGGTGCGGC
>JAQBPZ010000189.1 GCA_028287225.1 Gemmatimonadota bacterium | reverse complement strand
GCGGCGACCGCCGCGCAGCCGATCGCCGCGCAGCCGAGCGACACGCCGGCGAGTGACACGCAGCCGAGCCTCACCCGCTCGGTGACCGATCGCCTGGCGGCCCGGTCGCGCGTCGCGACGACGGCGTTGCTCGCGGGGTCGAGGACCGCCGCCCGCCGAGTCGCGGCGGTGTCGCGCGTGGCGGGCGAGCGGATCGCGGCCGACCTGCACGCCGACGCCATTCGCGCCGTGGACGCCGCGAGAGCGCTGCGCGCCGGAACCGTAGTGGCCACGAGCGTTCTTCGCGGGCGGGTCGGCGGGATCCTGCCGCGGCCGACCACCGGCGAGCCGCTGCAGCGTGCAGCGCTGGAGCCCCTCGAGGTGTCGGTGCGCGCCGGCCGGGAGGCCATCGCCGCCGATGCGGTGGCGCTGGCGGCCGCCCTCGCGATCGAGGAGCGCGACGCGGAGCTGGTGGCGGAGGCGCCGGCGATGGAGCCGGTCGCCGTGGCGGCGGAAGAGCCCGACCCGGACCGCGCCATCGAGATGGAGATCGACGGGGAGTTCAGCTTCCCGTTCGAGCTGACGGTCGGCGCCACCCTGCTCATCACGGAGAGCGGCCACGTCTCCGCCGACATCGCCGCGGTGCATGCCGTCATCCTGGGCCACTACACCGGCACTCTTCGGGCGACGGGCAGCATCCGCGTGGGCGCCGCGGGCCGCGTCGAGGGCACCCTCGAGGCGCCGCGAGTGGAGATCGCCGAGGGAGCGGTGGTGAACGGGCTGCGGGCGGGGGGAGCGGAGGCGCGCGCGGAGCCCGGGCCGCTCGCGAGGGCCGAGGCCGCACGGGATGACCGTTCCACGCCGGCTTCGTCTGCCGTGGCAGCAGCGTCCCAGGCGCCCGCGCCGCCCGCCCCGGTCCGCTCGCCAGTCCCGATGCCCGCGGCACGGGAACTGCCGCTCGAGGCCGGTACGCAGCTCAGCGCCGGGGAGGCCGATACCCCTGAGGAGGACGAGATTTTCGTGGCGTCTCCGACCTTCACCGAGGGGGTTTCCCGTGACTAGGGCATGGCCCTCGTCTTGCGCTCGGATGGCCCCGGTTCCGGGCAGTCGTCGCGCACCTCCGTGCGCTCATTTCGTGTGGTAGTGGATGAGTCTCAATCCGATGGTTTCGACGGGGATCAGTGAGCTCGACCAGCGCCTTGGCGGGCTGGCCGGCGGGCGCTACTACCTGCTCACCGGGACGCCCGGGGCAGGGAAGACCTCCGCCTGTCTGCACTTCCTGGCCGAGGGCCTGCGCGCGGGAGAGCCGTGCGCGATCCTGACCCAGGAGAATCCCGACGACCTGTTCGCGCAGGCGCAGTTCATCGGGCACGACTTCCGCCGCGCGGTGGCCGACGACACGCTGGCGCTGCTCCAGTACCGCATGGACTTCTCCGACAACTACTCGCGCGTCGGGAACCCCAGAGCGGTGGCCCACGAGATGATCGAGGTCCTCGCGGGCCTGCGCCCGAAGCGGCTCGTGGTGGACAGCATCCTGCCGTTCATCCATGCCGGCGGCGCCATGCACGGCGCCGCGACGTCGCTGCTGCACGTCATGGACGACCTCCAGTGCACGGCGTACTTCACCGTGCCCGGCGATCTCGGGGACAGCTTCTACGCGCGTCTCTACGATCCCCTCGTGAGCGGCACCGCGGGGGTGCTGCACTTCGAGATGTTCCGCGACGACGTGCGCCAGGTCTCCATCCGCAAGATCCGCCAGGCACCGTTGAGCGCGGAGCCGCTGCGCTTCGTGATCCGGCCCGGACTCGGCATCGTGGAGATCGGCGACGCGCCGACGAGCGGCGCCACGGTGGAGAACCAGCTGCGCGTCGCGGTCGTGAACAGCGGCGGCTTCCTGGGCGGCGACCTCTTCGCCAGCCTCGAGCGCGAATACGAGCTCGTGACGTTCGCCTCGGCGGACGAGGCGCTGAACGAGGTCCACCAGGGGTTCGCCCTGGTGCTGCTCGCGGTGGATCCGGTCACGGCGGACAACGCGTTGTCGTTCGTGCGCGGCGTGCGCCGCGTGAGCGGCGTGCCCATCGTCCTCCTCTCGCACGCCGAGGGGCTGCGCGCCGTCACGCGCGCGCGCGCCATGCGCGCCGGCGCCGACGAGTTCCTGGAGATGGGGGAGTCGGCGCGCGGGACCCTTTCGCGCATCGAGACCGCGCGGCGTCGCGGACATCGCGACGCCGAGACGCGCCTCCGCCCGGAGCGGCTCCTCGTGCAGCCCCTGGACGAGCGCGGCACCCCGGTCGCCCTGCCGGAGAGCCAGATCGTGCGCGCCGTGCGCCACCACGTCGGCACGTCGGAGCATCCGTTCTTCGCCCTCGTGCGCCTCGCGGTGCCGGCGGAGGTGCTGGACCTCACCTGGAACGCGCTCGTGCGCGGCCTCCGCCTCGGCGACGGCGACCTCATTGCCCACGGCGACCCCCCGGGCGAGATTCTGCTGTACCTGCACGACATCAGCCGCCGCCACGCGCGCGAGCTGCTCTCCCGGATCTTCGCCGCCGATCCGCGCTTCGACACCGTGGAGGTCAACGTGGAGCATTATCCCGCCGACGCGGCGCTGGTCGACGCGTGGCTCGAGCGGTCGGGGCCACCCGTCGCCGCGCCGCGCAACACGCCGGTGGCCGTCCCGGTGGTCGGATGAACCGTCCGGGGCGCGGCACCGTCTACAGCATCACCATGATCGCCGTGGTCGGTGGGCTCGTGCTCATCGGCGTGATGGCCCTCTGGCTGATGAACAGCAGCGCCGCCAACGGCCCCGCCTTCCCGGTCACCGTCTTCGGCGACCCGCGGACCTTCGACAAGGTGATCGCGCTGCCGGCGATCCGCCCCGCGGAGCGCGCCACGCTGCCGCAGGGCACGCTCGACAACTCGCAGCTGCTCCCGCTGCCCGCGGTGCCCGTCTACACCTTCATCCCGAAGAACGCCGCGGACTCGCTCTACGCGCGCGCGGCCACCGTGGGAATGCAGACGGAGCTGGACCGCGCCCGCGCGGCCGCGCAGGCCGGCACCCGCGACCGCGCGCTCTTCCTGTACGACGAGATCGCCGCGAAGCTGCCGAACGACCGCACGCTGCTCGTGGAGCGCGCCAGCGTGCTGGCGAGCTTCGGCGAGCACCGCCGCGCGGCGGCCCTGCTGCGCGGCGCGCTCTCCCGGTTTCCCGGCGACTACGAGCTGGAGATGCTGGCCGCGCGAAACGCGTGGTGGTCCGAGCAGCCGATCCTCGCCGACTCGCTCGTGGGCCAGGCGCTCGCGCAGCGCCCCGCCGACGTGGAGGCCACCCGCCTGCGCGAGACGATCCGAACCACCACGCAGCCGCCCCTTGCCGTGGCGCGCGAGTGGGCCCGCACCTCGAACGCGCCGCGTGAGCAGCTGCTGCTCGCGCGCGCCCTGGTTCGCGAGGGCGCCTATGCGCCCGCGCTCGCGCCGTATCGCCTCGCGCTTCGCGACCCGCGCCTGCACACCGACTCACTGCTGCTCGAGGCCGCGAGTGCCGCGGCCGCCGCCGACTCGGTGCAGGCGCTCGAGGCGCTGACCAACGAGTACCTGGCGCTGCACCCGACGGATGCGGCGGCGTCGCTGCGCGTGGCGCGCGCGTACTCGTGGCATGGCGACTATGCGTCGGCCATGCGCGTGTACGAGCAGCTGGACTGGAGCGATCCGGCGATCCGGCTGGAGGTCGCGCAGGTGCTGATCTGGAGCAAGCGCGAGCGCGAGGCGGAAGGCGAGCTGAAGACCGTGCTCGCGGCACGCCCCAATGATGCCACCACGCTCAAGCTGCTCGGCGACCTCTCGCTCTGGCGCGGCGACTACGCGGTGGCGCAGGGCTACTACGCACGCGCCTTCCAGAGCGATCCCACCATCGAGGGACTCGGCGCCGGCCAGCTCGCCGCCGCCGCGGGTATCGAGCAGGCGCGCCTCGCATCGCTTCCGCGTCCCACCCCCGACGGCGCGGTGGCCACGGTGGACGGCTTCGGGGACAATCAGGGCTTCCACTGGCTGTCCACGCGCGCGAGCCGCTCCTTCCGCGCCGGCGGCGCGGGGTTCAACGCATCGGTGGGCCAGACGTCGTACGAGGGCTCGCCGACCGGCGTGCTCAGTCGCAACACCGGCGCGAATCTGCAGGTGGACGGCACCTTCGACCTGCGGCCCGGCCTCCGCCTCACCGCGATGGTGGGCGGGGAGTCGTACGCCAGGGTGAGCAGCTTCGCGCTCTTCGGCGCCGGGCTCAGCGTGTTCGACCTGCACGGCATCCAGCTCGGCGTCGACTACCGGCACCAGCCCGCGGTCTCGCGCGCGGCCACCTTCGCGGCGCTCCAGGCGCGCGCCACCTCCGACGTGCTCGCGGTGACCTTCTCGTCCACGCGCGGCGCCTGGTCCTCGGCGGCGCGCGTGGAGGGCGAGCGCTTCGCGTCCACGGTGGGCGGCGCCAACCGCGTGGCCGGCGCGGCGACCGTGACGCGCGCCCTCACCCCATCGCTCGCGGCGTCCGTCGGGCTCTCGGCGCTGCGTGTCGACCGCCCCTCGCCGGTGCTGCCGAGATTCGGCAACGTGGTGTGGGCGCCCTCGTCCTACGTGGAGCCCTCGGTGGGCCTCGCGTATCGCACGAAGGTGTCCGAGAAGCTCAGTGTCGGCGCGGGCTGGCAGATGGGCTACGGCTTCGCGCAGGAGCGCGCCGGCGACCAGCGCTTCGGCACGGGCAGCATTCCCACCGGCACGCTGAGCGGCGACCTGCTGTACACGAGCGGACTGTGGACGGTGGGCGCGGGCGGCAGCTATGGCGGCGCACTGGTGCGCGGCTATCGCGCCGGCCTGGTGCGCATCCAGGCATCGTACCGCCTGGGGCAATGACCGCACAGCCGCGCTCCGGCGCGCGGATCCCGTGGATCCTGATCGCCACGCTGCTGGGCTTCGTCGTCCTCATCGTCGGACTGGCCGTCTACGCCCCGCTCGGCCTGCGCCTCGGCATGATGCGCGTGACGGCCGTGGTCCTGATGGTGTTCCTCGTCCTGCTCGTCGCGCGCTACATGCTCCTGCTCTGGCTGGGGTATCTGCACCACGTGGAAGGCGTGATGGCGGAGCGGCGCGGCGACCAGGGCGAGTTCCATCCGCCGGTCACGATCCTGGTGCCGGCGTTCAACGAGGGGATGTCGATCGAGCCGTCCATCCGCTCGCTGCTGCGCATGGACTATCCCGTGTACGAGATCATCGTGCTCGACGACGGCAGCACCGACGACACGTTCGAGCGCGCGAAGGCCTTCGAGGGCCAGTGGGGGGGCGCCATGGTGCGCGCCATCCACAAGAGCAACTCCGGCAAGGCCGCGACGCTCAACTACGGCATGCAGCTGGCCAGCCACCAGTTCGTGCTCTGCATGGACGGCGACTCCAAGCTCACCGACGACACGCTCAAGGTCATGGCGCCGCACTTCCGCGATCCCGACGTGGCGGCGGTGGCGGGCAACGTGAAGGTCATCAACCGCACCGGCCTCTGGGCACGCGTGCAGGCCCTGGAGTACATCGAGGGCCTCAACATGGCGCGGCGCGCGCAGGGGTTCATGCGCGCGGTCAACATCATCCCCGGCCCGGTGGGGATGTTCCGGCGCCGCGTGATGCTCGACCTCGGCGGCTACGAGTACGACACCTATGCCGAGGACGCGGACTTCACGCTGAAGATCCTCGCGGCCGGCTGGCGCATCGTGTACGAGGACCGCGCCATCGCGTGGACGGAGGCGCCGGAATCGCTGTTCTCGCTCATCAAGCAACGGTACCGCTGGACCCGCGGCATCCTCCAGGCCCTCAAGAAGCGCAAGCGCGTGTTCATCCACCCCACGAACGCGATGACCTGGTTCTCGGTGCTGATGATGGCCTTCGAGTCCCTGGTGTGGCCCGCGCTCAACATCTTCGGCACCTTGTTCTTCCTGGTCGTCGCCATCTCCTTCGGCGCCGGCAGCTACCTGCTGGCCTGGTGGATCCTCCTCACCATCCTGGACGTGGCGGCGGCGCTGCACACGGTCGTGATGGAAGGCGAGGATCTCTCGCTCGTCCCGCTGGCGGTGTTCTACCGCCTCGTGTTCGTTCTCTTCATCGACATCACCAAGCTCTTCGCGACCGTCGAGGAGTTCATGGATGTCCAGATGTCCTGGGGCAAGCTCGAGCGCCTGGGGAGGATCACGTAATGAACAACGTCGTGCAGTGGCTCGTCACGGGGATGATCCTCATCATCATCGCCACGGTGACGCTCGCGGTCCTCAGCTATGCGGCCTTCAAGGTGCGCGACCGGAAGTCGGGGCGCGGCAGCCACACGGCGCCGGCCGACGCGGGCGCGCCGATGTTCTTCGAGCGGGTGCGCATCGCCGAGGTCCCGATACGGCGTGACGGATGACCGATCAGTCGCTCCGGCGTAGCATCCTCGGCGTCAGCGTCGGGGCCGTGCTCCTGATCGCGGCGCTCGGGGTGCTGTTCTGGCGGGTGCTGCCCTCGCCGGTACCGGCGCACGCGGGCCGCGTCTTCACCGACGCCCGTCCGTACAAGGGCACGCCGATCCTCCCGTCGTCCCTGCCGGCCCCCATGGCGCGCGGCATCCGTGCCGCCATCCTCGTGGAGCCGGAGAACGTGCGCCTCTCGCAGGCGGGCGCCTACGAGGGCGCCGTGCGTCTGTGGCGCGAGACGCTCCTGTCGCTCGGCGTGGAGATCGTCTCCGCCGAGAACGCGGACGTCCTCATCGCGCCGCAGGCGCTCTGCCTCGGCCCGGTGCAGCGGCGCCAGATCCAGGCCCATCTCGCCCGCGGGCGCGGCCTGATCACCACCGGCGCCGTGGGCGCGTACGACGGCGTGTGCACGCCCCTGCGGGACACCCTCGTGGCCAGCCTGCTCGGCATCGGGCATGGCGCCATCCGGCCCGCGCCGCGGCGCGTGAACGACGCACACTATGCCGTGCTGCTCGGGGAATCGGTGCTCGGCGCCCATATGCCTCCGGGCGCGCGCATCGAGTTCAGCCCGGCGGGACAGATCGTGTTCCTCAGCAACGCGCGCGAGATGCTGTACTGCGACTTCCTGCGCGCGCCGATGAACGCGGGCCGCCCGTACTTCGACGCCGCCGCACTGCGCGCCGCGGTGGGGCCCGGCCGCGTCGTGGCGTTCGGCTTCTCGCCGAGCGACCTCGTGGGCGAGTGGAGCGTGGACATCGGGCGCATCGTGATCTCCAACGCCGTGCAGTGGGCCGCGGGGCACACGATGTTCCAGCTCGCGCCGTGGCCCGAGGGAAAGAAGGCCGCCGCCGTGATGGCCATCGACGTGGAAGCCGACTACCAGAACGCCCGCGACGCGCTGGATGCGCTCGCGAAGTACAAGCTGCCCGGCACCGCGTTCATCGTGGGCAGCCTGGCGCAGGCGGACCCGGTGACGACGCAG
>JAQBPZ010000177.1 GCA_028287225.1 Gemmatimonadota bacterium | reverse complement strand
GCCCTGGCCCGCGCCCGCGACGACATCGAGGAAGACGCCCGGACCGCGGAACGCGTCGCCCGGCTGCGCACCATGCTGCCGCTGCCGGATGGAGCGACGCGGGGGGAGTGAGCGGCCGGATCAGCGACGGGCTGGCCGCTCAGCCGGAGGGGGTAGACGATTGAACGGACGGAGACGGATCAAATCGGATCGTGCGCTCGGGCGACCCGGACCGCCTGTCCTCCAGCCGCACATCCGGCAATCGCTTCCAAGGATCAACAGCCTCAACGCAGAGGGGGCGCAGAGGAACGGCAGAGGGCGCAGAGGACTGCGCGGCTTGAAGCACTTCTCCGCGTCCTCGCCGTTTCCCTCTGCGCCCCTCTGCGTTGAGGCAGTTTGCAGTCCTGATCCGCCCCCTCCGTCCGATCGTTTCTCCCCCTCGACTGAGCGGCCACCCCGTCCGCTCGTTGCGAAACGAACGCCATGCGTCGCCTACGGACGCCCGACCACGCCGAGCATCCACGGAAGGCTCTCGCGGACGTGCTCGTTCCAGTAGCGCCAGGTGTGCGCGCCCGGGTGCTCGTGATACTCGTGCGCGATGCCGAGGCGGGTGAGCTCCCAGTCCATCACCCGGTTCTGCGGGAGCAGGCCGTCAGCGGTGCCGCAGTCGAAGAAGATCGCCGGCATCGGACGGCCCGTCGCGCGGAGCCGCGTGGCGAGCGTGGTGGGATCGTTCGCCTGCCACGTCGCCAGGTCCCGTCCGAACAGCTGCGGCCCCGTGCGCTGGAAGAACCCGTGCAGCAGGGTGTCCACCGTGGTCGCGTAGCGGGGCGGCAGCTGCTGCGCCGAGCTGACCAGCAGCATGGACAGCACGCCGGAGTGGCTCGCCGCGGCGCCGAAGACCTCCGGGTACGCGAACGCCAGCTTGAAGGCACCGAATCCGCCCATGCTCAGGCCGCCGATGCCGCGGTGCGCCCGGTCCGCCTGGGTGCGGTATCGCGAGTCCACGTACGACACGAGGTCGCGGGCGATGTAGTCGTCGTAGTGGAAGCGGCGCACGCAGGTGCGCTCCGGCGCCTCGCGCAGCAGGCTGTCGCGGCAGGTCTCGTACGGCAGCGGGCTGACCCAGTTGGAGTACCAGCCGTCGTCGCCGTCGGGCATCACGATGATCGCCTCGCGCATGCCGGCGGCGATGAGCGAATCGGCAACCACGTCGATCCCGCCCTGCGCGAGCCAGTCGGTCTCGTGGCCGCCGAGCCCGTGGAGGTAGTAGACCACCGGATATCGGCGGCCGGGCGACCGCTCGTACGACGGGGGCAGGTAGACCATGAAGTGCTTGGTCACGCCGAGCGCGGGCGACATGAACGCGTCGCCGCGGACGGTGCCACTCGTGATGCCGCTCGTGGTGTCCGCGGCGGCGACGACCGGGCGTGCGACCTGGCCGTGCGCTGCAATCGGCACGACGCCCGACACGAGGAACGCGCAGGCAGCGAGGAGCCAGCGGAGTCGTCTGGGTGTCATGGGATGTCAGTGCAGGGACGCTGCGGCGCACGCGAGCGAACCATCACCGCGGCGGATGCACGACCGCATCGGTGACCATGCGTGCGAGGCGCTCCTGCTCCGTCTTCGTGCGCCCCTGGATGGAGAACTTGTAACGCCGGCCGGTGGACGTGATGGCCTCAGCCATTCCAAGGAACAGCGCGTCAGCCGGCAGGCCACCGAATCCGGGATCATGGAGCCGCCACACCACTCCCGACTCCCCGCTCGATGACGCGCACTCGAGCGCGGGGACGATCGTCGTCGTGCCAGATTGCGTCAGGAACCCCGGCCCGATTCCGCCGCGCGTCACCCGGGTGATCCGGACGCGGCTCGTGTCGGGTCCGGCCCAGATCCATGCGACGCCACCCGACCCCTCCTCGACCGGCGGTCGCACCACCCAGCCAGCCGGCAGGTCGAGGGCGAACCCCTTGTCCGGCGTCGTGAACGTTGTGGCGCCGGGTGCTGGCGCAGCATCCGGAAGCCGGCACGTCGCGATGGAATCGGCCCCATAGAGCGCGCGCAGCGCCGAGAAGGTGGTCTGCGGCGGACTCTGGTCGCGTTCGATGCGCACCCTCTCCGACCCGCACGTTGGCGCGGCGACCGCCAGGAGGGCGAGCAGGAAGTATCGCATGGGCGGTGGCCGTGGAGGTCTGTGGGCAGCTGTCGCAAATATGCGCCCGCGTGACCGCCCGTCCAGAGCGAGTCTTCCGAATGCAACGAGAACGGCCGAGTCGAGCATCCCTCATCTCGATTCGGCCGTTCTCCACGGACTCGGGCAATTCGGTTCGACACCTCGCGCGCAACGGAGCCTGAAGGCCCGCGATGGGGACCTCTCCGGCGGGTCAGTGGACCCAGTCGGCGATGAACAGGTTCGTCTCGCCCGGCCTGGCGTCGTGCCGGTTGCTCGCCCACACCAGCGACCGACCGTCGGGGCTGAACATCGGGAAGCCGTCGAACGCCTCGTGCGTGGTCACCTGCTCCAGCCCCGTGCCGTCGAGGTTCACCAGGAACAGGTCGAAGTTGCCGCTGCGGGGCTGCCGGTAGTTCGACGAGAAGATCAGGCGCCGCCCATCCGGGGTCCACGACGGGCCGAAGTTGGCCCCGCCGAGCGAGGTCACCTGGCGCTGGTTCGACCCGTCGGCGTCCATCACCCAGAGCTCCATGCGATTGGGGCGCACGAGCCGCTGCGCGAGCAGTTCGCGGTACGACACCAGCGCGGTATCGGTCGGGTGCCACGCGCGGTACGCGATCTGCCGCCCGTCCGGTGACCACCACGCGCCGCCGTCATAGCCCGGCGTCGACGTGAGGCGCCGGACGTCGGAGCCGTCGATGTTCATGGTGTAGATGTCGAGGTCCCCGTCCTTGAGCGACGTGAACACGATGCGCCGCCCATCGGGCGACACGACCGCCTCGGCGGTGTACACGCCGTAGCTCGTGAGGCGCCGCAGGTCCGAGCCGTCGCGCCGCGCCGTCCAGATGTCGAACGGGTCCAGCCCCCACACGTAGCCCCTGGACGGATCGGGCTTCGGGGGGCAGGAGTCCTGGACGGCGTGGGACGAGCCGAACAGGATCCGCTCGTCGTTCGCGTAGAAGAATCCGCACGTCGTCTTGCCGTGGCCGGTGGAGACGCGCCGGAGCCCGGAGCCGTCGACCCCCATCACGTACTGCTGGTCGCAGCGGCGTCCGTCGCGCGTGCTCTGGAACACCAGCGACCGTCCATCCGCGCTGAAATACGCCTCGGCATTCTCGCCGCCGTTGGTGAGCTGGCGGATGTTGCGGAGGTGGCGCTCCCCGGGCTCGGGGCTCACGATGGGCACCGCGCCGCGGTGCGAGCAGGCGGCGAGGAGCAGCAGCAGGAGAGGGAGGTGGCGCATGGAGGACATAATAACGAGTAACGAGTAACGAGTAACTGTCACCCCGCAGGAGCGAGTGCAACGAGCGAGTGTCGGGGTCAGTGTCCCGTGCGTTGTGGCAGCCTCACAGCACGGGACACTGACCCCGACACTCGCTGCGCTCCTGCGGGGTGACAGCCGCTCGGCATGCGCCTCGACTTACTCGTTACTCGTTACTCGTTACTGTTGCCTACATCTTCGCGGGCGTCGCCGCCGCCACGGCGAACAGGTCCTTCTGGCTCGACCCCTTCTCCATCAGCTCGAGCGCCTTGCGCAGCGGCGCATCGAACGGCAGGTCGCGGCGCTTGGCCGTG
>JAQBPZ010000175.1 GCA_028287225.1 Gemmatimonadota bacterium | reverse complement strand
TGCACTTCATGAATCCCGTGCCGGTGATGCAGCTCGTGGAGATCATCCGCGGCCTCGCGACGTCGGACGAGACCACGCAGCGCGTCACGGCGTGGAGCCGGGCGGTGGGCAAGACGCCGGTGGAGGTGAACGACTTCCCGGGCTTCGTGGCCAACCGGATCCTGATGCCGATGATCAACGAGGCGGTGTACTGCGTCATGGAAGGCGTGGGCCAGCCCGAGGCCATCGACCAGGTGATGAAGCTCGGCATGAACCACCCGATGGGACCGCTGGCGCTCGCGGACCTGATCGGGCTGGACACCTGCCTGGCCATCCTCGAGGTCCTGCACGACGGCCTCGGCGACCCCAAGTACCGCCCCTGTCCGCTCCTGCGAAAGTACGTCGCCGCGGGGTGGCATGGCCGGAAGTCCGGGCGCGGCTTCTATACTTATTGACGAGATCAGGGATGAGGGATTGGGAGAAGCGCACCGCGAGGCGCTCCTTCCTTTCCAGGTCACTGTTCCTAATCCCCAATCCCTAATTCCGTTCTCTTGCCTCTCACGCCGCTCACCGAAACCCAGCAGTCCATCCTCGATCTCGCCCGCGGATTTGCCGCCGACGAGATCACGCCGCATGCGGCGCAGTGGGATCGCGACGCGCACTTCCCGCGCGAGGTTGCGGCGCGCATGGGCGAGCTGGGCTTTCTGGGGATGCTGATTCCCGAGGAGTACGACGGGCTGGGGCTTGATACGCTCTCGTACCTGCTGGCGCTGGAGACCATCGCGGCCGCGGACGCCTCGACGGCGGTGCTGATGAGCGTGCACAACTCCCTGCCCACGCAGATGCTGCTCCACTTCGGCAGCGATGCGCAGCGCGAGCGCTACCTCAAGCCGATGGCGCGCGGCGAGATGATCGGCGCCTTCGCGTTGAGCGAGCCCGAGGCCGGCTCCGATGCCTCGTCGCTGCGCTGCCAGGCGGTGCGGTCCGACGACGGGGCGAGCTGGCTCCTGAGCGGCACCAAGAGCTGGGTCACCTCCGGCACCTTCGCGGACGTCATCATGGTGATGGCGCGCACCGACACGCCCGACGCCCGCCGGGGAAGCAAGGGGATCTCCGCCTTCATCGTGACGCCCGACCTGCCCGGCTTCCACGTGGGCAAGAAGGAAGACAAGATGGGGCTGCGCGCGTCGCCGACGGTGCAGCTCAACTTCGACGGCCTGCGCGTGCCGGCGGAGAACCTGCTCGGTACCGAAGGGCAGGGGTTCGTGTACGCCATGCGCTCGCTCGACAACGGGCGGCTCGGCATCGCGGCCCAGGCCCTCGGCATCGCCCAGGCGGCGCTGGACCACTCGCTCGACTACGCCGGCCAGCGGAAGCAGTTCAAGCAGCCGATCCGCGACTTCCAGGCCATCCAGTTCAAGCTGGCCGACATGGCGGCGCGCATCGAGTCGGCCCGCGCGCTGCTGCATGCCACCGCCGCGGCAAAGGACCGGGGCGAGACCATCACGCAGTACGGCTCGATGAGCAAGCTGCTCGCGAGCGAGACCGCCATGTGGGTGACGACGCAGGCGGTGCAGATCTTCGGCGGATACGGCTACGTGAAGGAGTATCCGGTGGAGAAGCTATTCCGAGACGCCAAGATCACCGAGATCTACGAGGGCACTTCGGAGATCCAGCGCATCGTCATCGCCCGCGAGCTCTACGCGACGCGCGGGCCCGCATGACGTCGCCAGTCCTTCAACCAACCACTTCGAGAACATGAAGCTCTTCGACACGATCGCCGGGATGGGGCACGAACAGCTCGTGATCTGCAACGACACGAGCGCCGGATATCGCGGCATCATCGCGATCCACAGCACCACGCTCGGCCCGGCCCTCGGGGGCACCCGGTTCTGGCAGTACGCCAGCGACGAGGAGGCGATCATCGACGCGCTGCGCCTCGCGCGCGGCATGACCTACAAGAACGCCGTGGCGGGGCTGAACCTCGGCGGCGGCAAGTCGGTCATCATCGGCAACAACCGGACGGCCGACCGCGAGATGATCTTCCGCGCGCACGGCCGCTTCGTGGAGTCCCTCGGCGGCCGCTACATCACCGCGGAGGACGTCGGCACGAGCACCGCGGACATGGACTTCGTGCACATGGAGACGAAGAACGTCTCCGGGCTCGCCGGCCGCTCGGGCGATCCGTCCCCGGTCACGGCGCACGGCGTGTTCCGCTCCATCCAGGCGTCGGCGAAGGCACGCTGGGGCTCGGACGACCTGAGCGGACGCACGGTGAGCGTCCAGGGGTGCGGCCACGTCGGCTACTACCTCTCGAAGGAGCTGCACGGCGCCGGCGCGAAGCTCGTCGTCACCGACATCGACCAGGAGCGGGTGAAGCAGGTCGTCAACGAGTTCGGGGCGAAGGCCGTCGGCCCCGACGAGATCTACGGCGTGCAGGCGGACATCTTCGCGCCGTGCGCCCTCGGGGCGATCATCAACGACAAGACCATCCCGCAGCTCAAGGTGGAGGTCGTGAACGGCGCCGCGAACAACGTCCTGCTCGACGCGGAGACGCACGGCGTCGCCCTGGAGGAGCGCGGGATCCTGTACGCCCCCGACTACGTGGCGAATGCCGGCGGCGTGATCAACGTCTACTCGGAGCTCGCGGGCTGGGACTCGGCGCGCGCCTTCCGCAAGGCCGACGAGATCTACGACACCATCCTGAAGGTCTACAAGATCGCGAAGGACCAGAAGATCCCCACGTACGTGGCCGCGGACCGCCTGGCCGAGCAGCGCATCGAGGCAGTGGGCAGCATGGTGCGCACCTGGCCGCAGTGGCCGAACAAGTGACGGTTGGAGGGTAGGACTGTAGGACAGAAAACATCCCGTTTGTCGGTTTACGGTTTGTCAGTTTCCGGCCAGCCCCGGCAGCCCCTGCGTCCCGAGGCAGGCCGAGAACCGACAAACTGGAAACCGACAAACCGTGAACCGACAAACCGTCAACTGAAAACCCATCCGCCAGCCATGTCGCATTCCCGCAAGATCCTCATCGCCTCCGACCATGCCGGCTTCGAGCTGAAGGAGAAGCTCGAGGCGCAGCTCGCCGCGCTCGGATACAGCGTCGAGGATCTCGGCCCGAACGACGAGCGCTCGGTGGACTACGCCGACTTCGCCCACGCGCTCGCCGAGCGGGTGTCGAGCGGCGAATCGGAGCGTGGCGTGCTGCTGTGCGGTACGGGGCTCGGCATGTCGTACACCGCCAACCGCTATCCGCACGTGCGTGCGGCCGTCGCCTGGGCGCCGGAGATCGCCGCGCTCGCGCGCGAGCACAACGACGCCAACGTGCTGGTCCTTCCCGCGCGGTTCGTCGGCGAGGTGGAGGGGAAGGCGATCCTGCAGGCCTGGCTCGATACCCCCTTCGCCGGCGGCCGTCACGCGCGGCGCGTGGAGAAGATCGAGCGTTCGCAGAACTCAACCGAGGAGCACCGCTGATGTCGTCGTCGTCCTGGGCCGATTGGAACCGTTGTCCTCCCGGCGATGCGCTGCGCGCCGGCGATCCCGAGATCGCGCACCTGATCGAGGAGGAGATCGTCCGCCAGCGCGATGGGCTGGAGCTCATCGCGAGCGAGAACTTCGTCTCGCCGGCCGTGATGGAGGCCATGGGCTCGCCTCTCACGAACAAGTACGCCGAGGGGCTGCCGGGCAAGCGGTACTACGGCGGGTGCGAGGTGGTGGACAAGGTGGAGCAGCTCGCCATCGACCGCGCGAAGCAGCTCTTCGGGGCGGAGCACGCGAACGTGCAGCCGCACTCGGGCGCGCAGGCGAATGCCGCCGTGTTCCTCGCCTTTCTCAAGCCCGGCGACACCTTCCTCGGCATGGACCTGTCGCAGGGCGGCCACCTGACGCACGGCTCGCCGGTCAACTTCTCGGGCCTGCTCTACAAGGCCGTCTCGTACGGACTCACCGACGCCGGCTACATCGACATGGATGCCGTACGGTCGCAGGCGCTGGCCCACCGGCCCAAGATGATCATCGCCGGCTACAGCGCGTACCCGCGCACGGTGGACTTCGCCGCCTTCGCCGAGATCGCGAAGGAGGTGAGCGCCATCTTCATGGTGGACATGGCGCACTTCGCCGGATTGTCGGCCACGGGGCTGTATCCCTCGCCGGTGCCGCACGCCGACGTCGTCACCACCACCACGCACAAGACGCTGCGCGGCCCGCGCGGGGGGATGATCCTCTGCAAGGCGCAGCATGCCGCCGCCGTCAACAAGGCGATGTTCCCCGGCACGCAGGGCGGCCCCCTGGAGCACGTGATCGCCGCGAAGGCGGTGGCGTTCAAGGAGGCGCTGGAGCCGGCCTTCACCGAGTACTGCACGCAGGTGGTCGCGAACGCGAAGGCGCTCGCCAAGGCGTTCGTCGCCCTGGACTACCAGCTCGTGTCGGGCGGCACCGACAACCACCTGATGCTCATCGACCTCCGCAACAAGGGGCTCACGGGCAAGGTGGCGGAGAAGGCCCTCGACCTGGCCGGCATCACGGTGAACAAGAACACCGTGCCGAAGGAGACGCAGTCCCCGTTCGTGACCAGCGGCATCCGGATCGGCACTCCCGCTGTGACCACCCGCGGCATGGGGACGTCCGAGATGGATCAGATCGCGCGGCTCATCGACCGGGTGCTCACCCGCGCCGACGACGCCGGCGTGGCGGAGCAGGTGAAGGGCGAGGTGAAGGCGCTGGCCGGAAAGTTCCCGCTGTACCCGAAGCCCTGAACGGCGTTGGCAGTTTGCGGTTGGCGGTAAGAGCGTCCCGAGGCCCGACCGCAAACCGCGAACCGCAAACCGCCAACGCCGTTCAAGGCCAATCCCTTGTCGGTTCGATCGCAAAGGCCCATTATCCAGTGGGTCGTCAGTCATCACTCGTGAGGAGTCGTAGTCGCCAGTGCCCGAGCTAGCATTCCGTGACGGGATCATGGACCGGATCCGCCTGCGTGAGCAGCGGTTCGACGAGCGCGCGTATCTCTTCGTGCTCGGCGCGCTGGAGTTCTGCCAGCAGCGGCTCCCGGAGCGTCGTCACATCTCGGGCCGCGAGCTGGCCCTCGCGTGCCGCGACCTCGCCCTGGAGCGCTATGGGGTGATGGCGGGCCTGGTGCTGGAGCACTGGGGGATCCGCCGCTCCTCGGACATCGGCGACGTCGTCTTCACGCTCGTGGAGCTGGAGCTGCTCATGAGCCAGGCGAACGATTCGCGCGAGGAGTTTGCCGAGGTGTTCGACTTCGACCAGGCGTTCGCACGCGACTACCCCTGGTGCGCGCAGTTCGTCTGACCACGCCAGCAACGGACCTCGCATGACCCTGCCCTCCGAGCTGCCCACCTGCCGGAAATGCTCGGCGGGGGTGCTCCTCCCGCTCAGCGACTACGGCCGCGACGGAGCGCCCATCATGTTCAAGGCATGGGTCTGCAGCAACGCCGAGTGCGGGTTCAACGTCCGCATCGACAACGGCGAGCTCGGATACGGGAAGTCCGTCGGCGCGTCGCTGAAGTAGCGCGCCTGCCAACCTCCTCGCGCTGCCGCCGGTGAGCGCACCCACCCCCGCGTCGCACCAGGTCGCCGTCGTCGACGCCGCGGGTGCGTCCGCGTGCGACGCGAGCGCGATTGCCGCGGGCATCCCGTCGCGCGCGCTCATGCAGCGCGCCGGTGCCGCCG
>JAQBPZ010000140.1 GCA_028287225.1 Gemmatimonadota bacterium | reverse complement strand
GCACGGCCCGCGTCGCCCGCGCGGTGGAGCCCTCGGCGCCCGCCTGGACGGCGCCGCATGGCGCCCCCGCGCTCGCGAACGACCTCGCCAACATGCTCGACGCCCGCGTCCGCGGCGGCAAGTGGGGGGTCATGATCGTCTCCCTCTCCCGCGGAGACACGCTCTTCGCCCGCAACGCGGGCGAGATGATGCAGCCCGCGTCCACCATGAAGCTGTTCTCCACCGCCGCCTCGCTGGACCAGTTCGGGCCGGAGCACACCTTCTCCACCGACGTGCTGCGCGACGCGGCCGTGGGACCCGACGGAACGCTCGGCGGCAGCCTCTACCTCCGCGCCGACGGCGATCCGTCGATGTCGGCGCGCTTCTGGCGCGACGCCAACCTGCCCATGAACACCCTGGCCCGCGCCGTCGCCAATGCGGGCGTGCGCCGCGTGCGCGGGGACCTCGTCTACGACGCCTCGGCGTTCGACGACCAGCGCATTCCCGACGGGTGGAAGACGTCGTACCTGGGCGCCGCCTACGCGGCGCGCGTGTCGGCCCTCTCGCTCAACGAGAACCTCGTGTGGGTCGTCGTGCAGCCCGACGGACGCACCGCCCGGGTGTCGCTCGAGCCGGCATCGACGGCGATCCCGGTCTCCAACCAGGTCCGCGTCACCGGTGGAAGCGGCGGGCGCATCTCCGCGCACCGCACCTCGGACGGCACGATGCTCGTGACCGGGACGATCGGCGCGAACAGCGGCCCAAAGAAGTACTCGCTCGTCGTCGACGATCCGGCGCAGTTCACCGCCGGCGCCCTGCGCGCGGCGCTCCAGTCGGCCGGCGTGGTGGTCGACGGCGCCCTGCGGCCCGGCAAGGTGCCCGCGGGTGCGCAGAAGGTGGCGAGCTTCGCCTCGCCGCCGCTCTCGCAGATCGTCTCGGAGATGAACCGCGAGAGCATCAACATCGTGGCCGAGCTGCTCTACCGTGACGCCGCGCGCGCCAGTGCGCCGGGCGGCCAGAGCTCGGCACCGGCCGCACTCGCGCACCTGCGCAACTTCCTCGGCACCAAGGTCGGCGCCGACCCCAACGCCATCCGCGTGTCCGACGGGTCGGGGCTCTCCACGCTCGACTACCTGACGCCGCGCACGATGATCCAGCTGCTCAGCTACGCGCACCGCGGCCCATGGTCGTCGGCCTTCCATGGCTCGCTCCCCGTGGCCGGCGAATCGGAGCTGCTGCGCCGCCGCATGCGCGCCACCCCCGCGCAGGGCAACCTGCACGCGAAGACCGGCACCACGGACACCGTGGTGGGCCTCGGCGGCTACGTCACGGCCAAGGACGGCGAGGTCATCGCCTTTTCCTTCATCTACAACGGCGGCGACCGGTGGAACGCCAAGTCGGCGATGGATTCCATGGGTGCCACGCTCGCGAACTTCGTTCGCGAGTAACGAGTAACGAGTAACGAGTAACGAGTAATTGCAGGGCGGGACGAACGCGGCCTGTCATCCTGCGCAACGCGAAGGACCTGCTATCTCACGGGAGAAAAGCAGGTCCTTCACTGCGTTCAGGACGACAGGTCTCGCCAGGTCGCCCGGTTACTCGTTACTCGCTACTCGTTTCTTTCAGATCCATCCCCCGCTTCCGCAGCTCGGCGATGTACGCCGCCGCGGGCATGCACTCGTCGGGCGTCCACACCCCCGCGGGCTTCACTTCGCCGCGCGCCTGCATCTGCCCCGTGATGGAGAGGGAGAACCCGGTGGTGCGCATCATCGCGCTGATGCCGGTCTTCGGGTCGTAGTAGTCGATGAGGTCGAACTGGCGGGTGGCCGGCTTGCCGCCCTTGCGGCCCGCGACCGTCACGCGCAGCGCCAGCAGGTCCTGCCCCTTCGGCTTGGTGAGCTTGGGCCCCACGAGGCTCACGAACAGGTCGCGCGGCACGACCTTCGTCCCCTTCACGTCCACCGGCTCCAGGTCCAGCAGGCCCAGCTCGCGGATGGCTTCCATGATCTGCGCGTGGCCGGGATAGCGGAGCGTCTTGTACTCCATCGTCGGGATCTGGCCTTCGTAGCGGAAGGCCATCGTGGAGAGTCCGCCCGCGGTGTGAAACGCCTCGAGCGTCCCGACCGGCGCGGGGAAGTCCACGTTCTCGCGCTCGGAGAGGGCCGTCACGTGCTCACGCTTGCCGTCCCGCACCACCCAGGAGAGCGTCGTGTAGTAGTCCAGCACGCCCTCCAGCGAGTACACGATCTGGTAGTTGAGGGGCGGCTCCGGATGCTGCGGCAGCCCGCCGACGTAGATGCGGACCGAATCGACGGTGTCGAGCTGGCTGATGCCGTGCTGCGCCAGGATGTTCACCATGCCCGGCGCCACGCCGCAGTCGGGGACGATGGTGATGCCCTTCTCCACGGCGCGCTCCGCCAGCTCCTTCTGCTGGAAGACGATCTCCGTGTTTCCGCCGAGGTCGCAGAAGTGCACCCCCGCCTCCACCGCGCACTCGGCCAGCTGGAGGTTGAAGTAGTACGGGATGGCGCTCATCACGGCGTCGCACTCGCGCATCACCGCCAGCACCGCCTCCCGGTCACGCACGTCGAGCGTCGTGGGGATGAGGCGCGGCCCGGACAGCGGGGCCAGGAAGGACGGCAGGTGATCGAAGCGCAGGTCGGCCAGCCGGACCTGGCTGACCTCCGGATTCTGCAGCAGATCATACGCGCAAGCGGAGCCCTGCAGCCCCGCGCCGAGGACGAGCATTCTCATCAGTACCCTTCTCCGTAGGCAGTCGAGCGGGAAATGTAACTGTGGGGGATCGGGGGACGAGAGGAGCGTCCCGGGCGGCCGATCCCGCAGGAAGAGCCCCCGCGACCGCGTGTCGGGACATCCTCTCCCGTGCCGGGGGCTGGCCACCATCACGGGACGCGATGCAGGGACACTCGCTGCGCTCGTGCGGGGTGACAACGGTCCGAGTGGCACCCCGGTCAGTTCCCAATCCCTAATGCCTAATCCCGACCCGATCCCGATCCCGACCCCTCCTTGCTGCGCGCACGATCCTCGCTCTACCGCCCGTCATGACGACTTCATCGAATGCCGAATGGCGGGCTCATCTCGTTGACGACGATGCGGGAATCCGGCGGGTGCTGGAGGAGACGCGCACCATCGCCGTGCTGGGCATCAAGACGCCCGAGTCCGGGCAGCCGGCGTACTACGTGCCGCAGTACGCGAAGCGCGCGGGATACGAGGTGATCCCCGTGCCGGTCTACTACCCGGAGGTCACCGAGATCCTCGACGCGCCGGTGTACCGCACGGTGGCGGCGGTGCCGGGCCCGGTGGACATGGTGAATGTCTTTCGCCGGCCGAAGGACATCGACGCGCACGTCGACGACATCCTCTCGAAGCAGCCCCGCAGCGTGTGGTTCCAGCAGGGCATCCGCAACGACGCCGCGGCGGAGCGTCTCGCGCGCGCCGGCATCGACGTGGTGCAGGACCGCTGCCTGCTCGTGGAGCTGCGCAACATCGGGAAGTAGAAAAAGAACGAGTAACGAGTAAGTCGGGGGGCGTCCCGGGCGGCTGTCATCCCGCAGGAGCGAGTGCAACGAGCGAGTGTCGGGATCTACTGTCTCGTGCTTTGAGCCAGCCATGAACAAGGGACAGTAGATCCCGACACTCGCTGCGCTCCTGCGGGA
>JAQBPZ010000120.1 GCA_028287225.1 Gemmatimonadota bacterium | reverse complement strand
GCGCCGACGACGGCGGTCGGGAGCCGCGCGGCGCCCTCGATGCGGTAGAGGCCCCGCGCCTCCCCCACCTGGGCGACGGCGATCGCGAGGTCGCGATTGCGATCGAGCGCGGCCGCGATCAGCGCATTCAGGCGCGGATCGGGGAAGAACTCCCGCCAGCCGATGGCGAAGGCACGGGTGCCGCTGGAGACTGCGCTGTCGGCGACCGCGTAGAGGGACGCCACGGGCGGCTCGGGACGCAGGTGCGGCGGCGCGAGGTTGCATCCGGCCAGCATCGCAAGCGCCATGATGGGCAGGGCGCTACGCATGCGCGGGCTCCGCGTCGTGGTGGGCGATCTCGCCGGGCGCCGGTGGCCGCTTGCGGCTGACCCACCGCCGAATGCTCAGGTAGAACACGGGAATGAGGAACACTCCAAGGATGGTGGCGGCGATCATGCCGCCCACGACGCCAGTCCCGACCGCGATGCGGCTCGCCGCGCTCGCGCCGGTGGCGACGACGAGCGGGAGCATGCCGAGCACGAAGGCCAGCGACGTCATGATGATGGGGCGCAGGCGAAGCTTCGCCGCGCTCATCGTCGCGTCGAAGGTGCCCTTGCCGGTGGCCTCCTCCTCGATCGCGAACTCGACGATGAGGATGGCGTTCTTGGCCGCGAGGCCGATGATGGTGATGAGGCCCACGTTGAAGTAGACGTCGGCCGACAGCCCGCGCAGCATGGTGAACAGGACCGAGCCGAGCACGCCGAGGGGAACGACGAGCAGCACGGCGACGGGCACGGCCCAGCTCTCGTACAGCGCGGCGAGCAGCAGGAAGACGACGATCAGCGACACGCCGAGCAGCTGCACGATCTGGCCGGACGACTGCTTCTCCTCGAACGACAGGCCGGTCCAGTCGAAGCCGTAGCCGGGAGGCAGGGACTTCGCGAGCCGCTCCATCTCCGCGATCGCCTCGCCGGTGGACCGGCCGGGCGCCGCGCTGCCGGAGATGGTCATGGACGGGTAGCCGTTGTAGCGCTGGATCTCCGGCGGGCCGGACGACCAGGCCACGCGCGTGAAGGCGCTGAAAGGCACCATCTCGCCCGTCGCATTGCGCACCCGCAGCGCGAGCACGTCTTCGGGCGTCATGCGGAACGGCGCATCGGCGGCGAGCAGCACGCGCAGGATGCGCCCCTCACGGCTGAAGTCGTTCGCGTATGCGCTGCCGAAGGCGATGGCCAGCGTGGTGTTGATGCTCGCGATGGAGAGGCCGAGCGCGCGCGCCTTCACACGGTCCATCTCCACGCGCAGCTGCGGCGCATCTTCCTGACCCTCGGGGCGCACGCCGACGAGCAGGGGACTCTTGCTCGCCGCGCCGAGGATCTGGCCCCGCACCGCACCGAGCTCCTGGTAGGTGTGGCCGCCGCGATCCTCGAGGACGAACGAGAAGCCGCTCGCCACGCCGAGCCCCTGGATGGCCGGCGGGTTGAGGGTGAAGACCATCGCCTCCTTCACGCGCATCAGCGTCCCGAGCGCCGCGGTGACGAGGGCGCCGGCGCTGTTCTGCTGGCCCGGCCGCTCCTCCCACGGCTTGAGCCGCACGAACGCCATTGCGTTCGCCTGGCCCTGCCCGAAGAAGCTGAACCCGCGGATGATGATGACGTTCTGCACCTGCTCGCGGCCGGCGTAGAAGGTCTTCACCTGCTCGATCGCGACGTCCGTGCGCTCCGTCGTTGCCCCCGGTGGTGCCTGGATGGCCGTGATCACGCTCCCCTGGTCCTCGGTGGGGAGGAAGCTCCCCGGCAGGCGCTGGAACAGGAGGAGGGTGATCGCCACCAGGGCGCCGAACACGGCGAGGACGCGCAGCGGCCGAAGCAGCAGGCGGCCCACGACGCCCTGGTAGCGGTCCGTGGTGCGGGCGAACCAGCGGTTGAAGCCGCCGAAGAACCGGTCGGCGAGCCGGCTCACCCGGTTGCCGCTCGTGCTGCCCACGGGCGCCTCGGCCTTGAGCAGCGTGGCGCACAGTGCGGGCGTGAGCGTGAGCGCGAGGAGGGCGGAGAAGGCGATGGAGATGGCGAGCGTCACCGAGAACTGCCGGTAGATGCCACCCGTGGAGCCGGGAAAGAACGCCATCGGCACGAACACGGCCACGAGCACGAGCGTGATGCCGACGATGGCCGACGTGATCTGCGTCATCGCCTTCACCGTGGCATCGTACGGCGAGAGATGCTCCTCGGTCATGATGCGCTCGACGTTCTCGATGACGACGATGGCGTCGTCCACGAGGATGCCGATGGCCATCACCATGGCGAACAGGGTGAGCACGTTGATGGAGAAGCCGAGCAGCCAGAGGCCGAGGCAGGCGCCGGCCAGCGCGATCGGAACGACGATCGTGGGGATCAGCGTGGCGCGCCAGTTCTGGAGGAACAGGAACATCACGAGGAACACGAGCACCATCGCCTCGATGAGCGTCTCCACCACGGAGACCACCGACGCGCTGATGAAGGGAGTGGAGTCGTACGGCACGCTCCAGGCGATGTCGGGCGGGAAGGTCGTCGCCAGCTCCGCCATCCGCGCCTTGACCGCGTTGGCCACGGCGAGCGCGTTGGCGCCCGGGGTGAGCTGGATGGCCATGCCGGCAGCCGGCTGGCCGTTCAGCTCGAGGCTCGAGAGGTAGTTCTGCGCGCCGACCTCCACGCGCGCCACGTCGCCGAGGCGGACGGTGGCGCCATCCGCGTCGGCGCGGAGGATGATGTTCGCGAACTGCTCGGCGGTGGTGAACCGGCTCTGGGTGAGGATGGCCGCATTGAGCTCACTCCCGCCGGCCAGCGGACGGTCACCGAGCGAGCCGCCGGTGGACTGGCTGTTCTGCTCCTGCACCGCCGCGAGCGCGTCCGACGGGGAGAGGCGGAAGGTGGCGAGCTTCTCCGGGTCGAGCCAGATGCGCATGGCATACTCGGACGAGAACGAGCGCACGTCGCCCACCCCCGGCACGCGCCGCAGCTCGTCGACGACGCGCGTCACGGCGAAATTGCCGAGCTCCAGGGTCTGCATCGCCCCGGTCTTGGAGGTGAGCGTCACGATGGCGAGGAATCCGGTGTTGGCCTTGAGCACCTGGACGCCCTGGCGCCGCACCTCCTCGGGCAGCCGCGTCTCCACGCGGCGCAGCCGGTTCTGCACGTCCATCTGCGCCGAGTTGATGTCGGTGCCCGAGGCGAAGGTCACGGTGATCGTCGCGCTGCCGTTCGACCGGCTCGCCGACGACATGTAGAGGAAGCCCTCGACGCCGTTGATCTCCTGCTCGATGACCTGCGTGACGTTGGTGGCGAGCACCGCGGCGTCCGCGCCGGGATACGTCACGTTGATCGTCAGTGATGGCGGCGCGATCGTCGGGTACTGCTCGATGGGGAGCGAACGCAGCGCGAGGAACCCGCCGAAGGTGATGGCGAGCGCGATCACCCACGAGAAGACGGGCCGGTCGATGAAGAACCGCGGGGTCATCGCGCCACCGGGGCCGGCGCGTCCGCGCCGGCGACGGGCACGGGCACCGCGCGGGGCGCTGCCTTGGCCGCGACCGCCTTCACCGGCTGTCCGACGACGGCCTTCTGCAGCCCGTCCACGATCACGCGGTCACCCGGCGCGAGTCCGGAGAGGATGGACCACGCATCGCCCTGGAGCGATCCGAGCGTCACGGCACGGCTCTCGACGACGCTCTTCGGGTTGACGACGAGCACGGTGGCGCCCTGCGGCGCCAGCTTCACGGCGCGCTGCGGGATGAGCAGCCCGCCGGGGCGCACGCCCGCCTCGATGCGGGCCCGCACGAACTGCCCCGGCAGCAACGTGCGCTGCGGGTTGGGGAACTGGGCCCGCAGCGCGGCGGTCCCCGTCCGCTCGTCGATGCTGAGGTCCAGGAAGTCGAGCTGGCCCGGCTGCTGGTACACGGTGCCGTCCTCGAGCACCAGGCGCACGGGAATGCGGTTGAGCGTGGGGAGATCGATCGCGCCGGACGTCATCTGCTTGCGCAGCGCGAGCAGCTCGCCGCTGGACTGCGAGAAGTTCGCGTAGATGGGATCGAGCTGCTCGATGGTCGTGAGCAGCGTGGCGCCGCCCGCGCTCACGAGCGCTCCCTCGGTGACCGCCGCGCGGCCGGCGCGCCCCGAGATCGGGGCGGTGACGGTGGTGTAGCCGAGGCTCAAGCGCGCGGACGCGACCTGCGCCCGGTTCTGCGCCACGTCCGCCTGCGCGGTGCGCAGCCGTGCGACGGCGGCGTCGTATTCCTGCTGGCTGAGCGCGCGCTGCGCCACGAGCCCCTTGTAGCGGTCCACATCCTGCGCGGCGTTCGCGGCGGTGGCCTCCGCCCGGGCCAGCGCTGCCTGCGCGCCGCTCAGCTGTGCGGTGAGCTGCCGGGGATCGATGCTGAAGAGCGCCTGGCCCTGACGCACGTCGGTGCCTTCCGTATAGAGGCGCCGCTGCACGATGCCGTCCACCCGGGCACGCACCTCGGCGGTGCGAACCGCCTGGAGCCTGCCCGGCACCTCGATGAGGTTGACGAGCGGCTGCGCGCTCACCGTGATGATGCTGACCTCTGCCGCGGGCGGCGCCTGGGGCGTGGGCTTGCCGCCGCAGCCGGCGAGCAGGAGGGCGATACCTGCGATGCGTGCGGATGCGGTGCGCGCGAACGGCCGGCGGCCGATGGATGGCGCGCCCGCGTCTGCGGGGCGTGGGGCGTGGTGGAGACGTGTCACGAACGTGTCGACCAGAGGAACGAAGTGTCGTGCACGACGCGCACGACGGAGCCGACCCGCCGGGATGGCGCGGGTGCGGTGAGCGGAATGGCGATCCGCCTGGATCGCGGGGAGGGAGCCTCAGCGCGCTCGTCGAACGTGCTGGAATGCCTGTGCATCAGGAGCGCCGAAACTGTGCGGCGTCGGCGTCCGCGGCGTACTGCTCCAGTTCGCACAGCGCCTCCTCGATGCGCATGGCAACGAGGTCATGGACGGTGCTGATCTCAGCCAGGCGCTCGCGAACAACGGGGTCGCGCGTCGAGTCTTCGGCCTGCAGGCGGGCCATCAGGAGCCGCATCGCTTTCCATCGCTCGACGCGCGCCCGCATGAGGCCGGAGTAGAAATGCGGGACGAGCTGATAGTAGTCGCGGCGGTCGCCGACCACGCCGACGCGCTGGGCCACGGATCGCTCGACGAGCCGCCGGGCCTCGATGCTGATGCTCGCCTTGCTCACGCCGAGCTCGGCGACGAGCGAATCGAGGGATCGCGGCTCGGCACTCAGCAGCAGGGCGCCGAAGAGGCGGCCGGCGATCCTGGAGAATCCGTCCGCCTCGGCGCCGATCCCGAGTTGCTCGATGAACCAGCTGTCCGTGTCCGCCATGTTCTTCCATCCTCGAGGTGCTATTCGACAGCCGTTCAGTGTGTTTAGAACAAACTAAACTAACGCCTCGCGGGACTTTCGGCAAAGGGCCGTGCTCGGGCGGCAGGTCGGGAACGGACTCGGCAGCCTCCGGCGAACGCCCGATCCGAGGCATGCGCAGGGCGCCGTGGGAGCGCACTGGCTCCCGGCACCGCCTGATTCGGCGGGGCCCGGTTGACATAGGGGGAGGGGGTATGTATATTGATACCCGTGGGGGGTACTTCCCGCGTGCTCCCGGAAGCCAGGCCAGGTCCTGGACCTGATGACGCCGAGCAACGGCTCGAGGAGGAACCATGGAACGCGTTACGCTGAACATCGACGGCATGACCTGCGGCCACTGCGTGAAGACGGTCGGCAAGGCGATCAGGGAGCTCGCCGGCGTCACGATAGAGGAAGTGAAGGTCGGCCAGGCCACCGTCGCCTTCGACCCCGCTACCGCAACGAGCGACCAGATCGCGCAGGCGATCGAGGGTCAGGGCTACGACGTCAAGGACGTCAGGGCAGCCTGAATGCGGAACGCGCCTCGCGGGCGCACTGGCGGGCGGATAGTCACATCCACGAGCGCGCGCCGTCGCGGCGCGCGCCAGCGTCACAGCACCAGCGCCTCCAGGACAGGCACATGCAGACCATGACGATGACCGAATGGCTCGTGATCCTCGGTGGGCTCGCGGCGATCGCCTGGGTGAACTGGTACTTCTTCCTCGCCGGCCGCACGGCCGCGGTGCACGCCGTGGTCGCCGCGGGGCGCGGAGACGCCGGCGAGAGCGCAGCCGGCTCCTCGCCGGCGCAGGTCACGATCACCGTGGATGGCGGCTACAGCCCGCAGCAGGTGCGCGTGAAGGCGGGTCAGCCGGTGCGCCTGGTGTTCGACCGCAAGGACTCGGGAAGCTGCTCGGAGGAGGTCGTGCTGCCGGATTTCGGCGTGCGAAAGTTCCTCCCCACCGGCCAGCGCACGACGATCGAGATCACGCCGCCCAGGGCGGGCCGCTACGACTTCAGCTGCGGCATGAGCATGCTCCGCGGCGCCATCATCGCCGAGGACTGAGGAGGCACCGCCATGAGCACTTCACTGAAGCCCGGGGCCAGCGAGGCACGGACCGGCAAGGAAGCCAACGGTGGCGCCATCGGCACCGAGACCATCCGCATCCCCGTGAGCGGGATGACCTGCGCGGCGTGCCAGTCGCGGGTGCAGAAGACGCTCGCGAAGCAGCCCGGCGTGTCCGACGCCGCGGTGAACCTCATGATGAAGAGCGCGACGGTCACCTACGATCCGTCGGCCGTGACGCCCGACGGCCTCGTCGAGGCCATCCGGAGCACCGGATACGGCGCCGACCTCGCGAACCCCGACCAGACGGCGTTCGAGGAGCAGGAGGCGCGGGACCGGGCCCAGGATGAGGAGTATCACGACTTCCGGCGCAAGGCGATCGTGAGCGGCATCATCGGCGTGATCGCGATGATCGTCTCGATGCCGCTCATGAGCCGGCTCGCGGCCGACGCGCATGGCCATGGTGCGTCCGGGGAATCGGGCGATCCCTTCATGCGCTGGGCGATGCGCGTGCTCGACCCCTTCTTCCGCTCGGCGACGCCCTGGCTGTACGACGTTCCCGTGGGCGTCACCACGGGGCTCCTGCTCGCCGCGACGATCGGCGTGATGCTGTGGGCCGGGCGCCACTTCTATACGCGCGCCTGGGCGGCCTTCCGTCACCACTCGGCCGACATGAACACGCTGGTCGCCGTTGGCACGGGCGCGGCGTTCGTGTACTCGCTCGTGGCCACGGTGATGCCGGAGTTCTTCACCAGCCGCGGCGTGCCGGCGGACGTGTACTACGAGGCCGTCGTGATCATCATCGCGCTGATCCTCACGGGCAACATGTTCGAGGCGCGGGCCAGGAAGCAGACGTCGAGCGCGCTCCGCGCCCTGGTCTCGCTCCAGCCGAAGACGGCGCGCGTCGTCCGCTTCGGCGAGGAGGTGGATGCGCCCGTGGACACGGTGGAGCGCAGCGAGACGATCGTCGTGCGGCCCGGGGAGCGCATCCCGACCGACGGGCAGGTCATCCAGGGCGAGAGCGCCGTCGATGAGTCGATGCTCACGGGCGAGTCGCTCCCGGTGTCGAAGAAGCCGGGTCACCGGGTCATCGGCGGCACGATCAACCGCACCGGTGCGTTCCGCTACACGGCCACGACGCTGGGCGCGGACAGCATGCTCGCGCAGATCGTGAAGCTCATGCGCGATGCACAGGGCTCGCGGGCGCCCATCCAGCGCCTCGCGGACACGATCAGTGGCATCTTCGTCCCCATCGTCCTGTCGATCGCGATCGCCACCTTCGTCGGCTGGTTCGTGCTCGCCGACGCGGCCCCGGCGGTACGCGGCTTCGCGGCCGCGGTCGCGGTCCTCATCATCGCCTGCCCATGCGCCATGGGACTCGCCGTGCCCACGGCGGTGATGGTCGCCACCGGCAAGGGGGCCGAGCTGGGTGTCCTCATCAAGGGCGGCGAGGCACTGCAGCAGGCCGGTGGCATCACCACGATGGTGCTCGACAAGACGGGCACGGTCACGGAAGGCCGGCCGACGGTCACCGACGTGATTCCGACGGGCGCCTACGTGTCGCGCACGGACGACCTGCTGCGGCTCGTGGCGTCGCTCGAGACCTCGAGCGAGCACCCGCTTGCCGACGCCATCGTCCGGCATGCGAAGGACAGGGGACTCGCACTCGCGACGCCCGAGGGCTTCCAGGCGGTGAGCGGCCGCGGGGCGCAGGGCATCATCGACGGAGTCGGGGTCGCGGTGGGGAACGAGGAGTTCATGCGCGACTGGGCCGTGGATCCGTCGCCCATGCGGGACGACGCCGAGCGGCTCGCCGGGGAAGGCAGGACGCCGATGTACGTCGCGATCGATGGAACCCTCGCCGGGGTCGTGGCCGTGGCCGATCCGATCAAGACGACGTCGACCGAAGCCATCGCACGGTTCCGGGCGATGGGGCTGGAGGTCGTGATGCTCACCGGCGACAACCAGCGGACCGCCGAGGCCATTGCGCGACAGGCAGGGATCGATCGCGTGGTCGCGGGCGTGCTCCCCGAAGGCAAGGTGGCGGAGGTGAAGCGCCTGCAGGCCGAGGGAAAGACAGTGGCCATGGTGGGCGACGGCATCAACGACGGGCCGGCGATCGCCCAGGCCGACGTCGGCATCGGCATCGGTACCGGGACGGACATCGCCATGGAGGCGGCAGACGTGGTGCTCATGCGCGGCGACCTCCGCTCGGCGGCGCACGCCATCGAGCTCTCGCGGCGCACGATGCGCACGATGAAGCAGAACCTGTTCTGGGCGTTCGTCTACAACGTGATCGGCATTCCGATCGCGGCGGGACTGCTCTACCCCGTGTTCGGCCTGCTCCTCAGCCCGATCCTCGCGAGCGCGGCGATGGCGTTCAGCAGCGTGAGCGTGGTGACGAACTCGCTCCGGCTCCGCACCGCGCGAATCGTGTGAGCGGATCGCGCTCGACGCCGGCCGCCGGTGCCGGGGATCGCGGGTTTCCGTAGCTGCACTGAAAGGCGCGTGGGCCACTTCGGGCCCACGAACAACCATGGTCGGATGCACGAGAAGGGGAGATTCCGATGGCGACGAAGACGACGCGCACCATCCACGCCCATGACGGGCGCAAGGCCGTCGGCGTGGAGGCCGATGGGAAGGACCGAAACCTCAAGCGGCTGCGTCGCATCGAGGGCCAGGTGCGCGGCCTCCAGAAGATGGTGGAGGAGGACCGCTACTGCGCCGACATCATGACACAGATCTCGTCCGTGCACGAAGCGTTGCGGTCGGTGGGCCGGGAGCTGATGCGTAACCACCTGAAGCACTGCGCCGTCGCGGCGATCGAGGCGGGGCCCGAGGAGGCAGAGCCGATGTACGACGAGCTGGTGGACATGATGTACAAGCACTCGCGCTGAGCGACATACGCACGTGCTCGAACGAGCACCGATCGTGCCGTTCAGCCGCGACCTCCTGCAGCGTGCAGCGGGTTTCGCGAGGCTTGTGGGGTAGACCCCGCAGTCGTATCTTGCCATGAGCGTGAGAGAGGGCGTACGACGACGAGTCGAAGGCTCTGGCAGCGCATCTCATGATGGAGGCCGCTCATGGCAGATGTATCAGGATCAGCGCAGACGATCACTCCGGATCTGGTGAGGACGGCGGTGGGCATGCTGAGCTGCCGCTTCGGTACGCCCGACGCGGAGGCAGACCGCCGAGGACGGGTGCGCGCGCTGCTGCAATCGTCGCGTGCCTTCGCACTGGCGCTCGAGCGCTTCGCCCGGACGGCGGCCCCGCGCACTCGCGGTGAATTCTCCACGGCCGACATGCACGCGGAGGCGGACGCGATGGCGCAGACACTCGCGGACTGGACGGTCGCGATCGTCTCCTCGGCGGAGACGTACCACGCGTGCCACGGTCCCGATGTGCCCCCGGCGAGCCTTCGCGCCGCCGCACTCCGTTCGGAGCCCGAGAGCCCGTTCTCGGGAGCGTGACTTCCGTACAGGCGCGGCGCTGCTGCCGGCAGCCAAAACCCTCGTGGAGTGATACGCGATGGGCATCGCCCTGCGACCTTCTCTGCCGCGGCACTCTCTCGCAGTGTCTCGACGTCTCCCGCCAGCGGGGCGCGGCGGGAGACGTCGCGGCTGTTCACGGAGGAGTCATGCGACATCAGGCGTTGAAGGTGAGGGCAGGGGACAGGGATGAGCGCGCGGAACTGCCCGCGATGCACACGCTCGCGGGCCGCCGCCGACAGGGCGTGGCGCGCACCCTGGTGCGCGTGACGTGCGAGGCGACGCGGTGCACGGAGCGCTTCAAGGAATTGCTCTCGTGATGGTTGGCGCGGTCGCCAGGCGTGCGCCGCGGATGAACCCGGGCGTGGCGCGGTCGGCGCGATTCGTGTTGCCGCTGCTGCTGGTCCTGTCGGCGCTGGTGCTGGCCGCGGCGCCACTGGTGGAGCGGGTGACGCTGCGGTGGTTCGTGAAGGACCTGGACCTGCGCGCGACCCTCATCGCGAACACGATCGAACGGCCGCTGTTGGCGCTCGCGATGCGGGGCGACACGGCGGGCATGCGGGCGATGTTCGCCCGGATCACCGAGGATGAGCGCCTGTACGCCATCGCGTACTGCGCCAGCCCGTGGTCCTCGCCGATCGGCAGCAGCACCCTGCCGCCGCGCATCGGGTGCGCGGATGCCCCGTCGGGGTCGGGCGGATCTCGCCACCTCGTCGATGCGGCCGCGGGACCGCTGCTCGCATCCGTGCGTCCCCTGACGAGCGACGGTACGCTCGATGGCCGGCTCCTGCTCGTTCACGATCTCGGCTTCGTTTCCCGCCGCAGTGCCGAGATGCGCCGGTACCTGCGCTGGTTCTTCGTGGGGCTGGCCGTCACCATGTCGGCGGTGTCCGTCCTCGTGACCGAGCTCAGTTGGCGGGGCTGGGTCCACGGCATCCGGGCGATGCTGCGCGGTGACGGCCGGCTGCGGCGGTCGGGCGACCTGGGGCCGCGCGAGCTGCGCCCCATCGCCGATGATCTCCGCGCGCTCATCAGCGACCTCGAGGCCGCGCATCGCATGCGGGACGACGAGCAGCTCGCGTGGACCCCGGAGACGCTCCGTGGCATTCTCAACCGCGAGCTGCGAGGAGACGACGTGATCGTCGTCTCCAATCGCGAGCCATTCATTCACGTGCGGGAGGGGCAGGACGTCGTGATCCAGCGTCCGGCGAGCGGCCTCGTGACAGCCGTCGAGCCGATCATGCGGGCATGCTCGGGGACGTGGATTGCGCACGGAAGCGGTTCCGCGGACCGTGACGTGGTGGATGCGGCGGACCGCGTTGCCGCGCCCGTGCCCGACCCGGGCTACCAGCTGCGCCGCATCTGGATGTCGGCGGAGGAGGAGCGCGGCTACTACTACGGGTTCGCGAACGAAGGGCTCTGGCCATTGTGCCACATCGCTCACGTCCGTCCGACGTTCCGGAGCGCCGACTGGCAGCAGTACGAGCGCGTGAATCGCCGGTTCGCGGACGCGGTGGTGGAGGAGAGCCGGACGAGCGACCCGGTCGTGCTCGTTCAGGATTATCACCTGGCGCTGGTGCCGCGCATGGTGCGGGAGCGCCTGCCCGCGGCCACCATCATCACCTTCTGGCACATCCCGTGGCCGAATCCCGAGGCGTTCGCCATCTGTCCCTGGCGTGAGCAGCTCCTCGACGGACTGCTCGGCAGCAGCATCCTCGGATTCCACACGCGGTTTCACTGCAACAACTTCGTGGACACCGTGGACCGGCAGCTCGAGGCCCGGGTGGACCGGGAGACGTTCGGTGTGACCTACCGGGGCCAGCGGACCCTCGTGAAGCGATACCCGATCTCGGTCGAGTGGGAATCGGCCGGAGCGCGAGGCGCCCCTCCCGCCGACGAGGCGCGCGTGCGCGTCCGCACGCGGCTGGGGCTTCCGCGGGAGCAGGCCCTCGGCGTTGGCGTGGACCGGCTGGACTACACCAAGGGCATCGAGGAGCGCTTCCGTGCGGTGGAGCGACTGTTCGAGCTGTTTCCGGAATGGATCGGCCGATTCACCTTCGTGCAGATCGCGGCCCCCACGCGGGCGAGCATCGAGGAGTACCAGACGTACGACCACCGTGTGCGCGCGCTCGCCGCTCGGATCAATGGCCGGTTCGCGCGGGAGGGGCGGCCGGCCATCATCCTCATGGTGAAGCACCACGAGCCGTCCGAGGTGAACGAATATTACCGCGCGGCCGAGCTCTGCTTCGTGAGCAGCCTGCACGACGGCATGAACCTGGTGGCGAAGGAATTCGTCGCCGCGAGGGACGACGAGGACGGGGTGCTGGTCCTGAGCCAGTTCACGGGCGCGGCCCGCGAGCTGCCGGAGGCGCTGGTCGTCAATCCGTACGATGCGGACCAGTGCGGCGCCGCGCTGCACGTCGCGCTGGAGATGCCGGCCGAGGCGCGACGTGCGCGGATGCGCCTGATGCGCGGCCTCGTGCAGGAGTTCAACGTCTTTCGCTGGGCGGGCCGCATGCTGCTGGACGCGGCGGCGATCCGCACTCGCGGGCGCTTCGCCGCCCGCTCGCTGCACGCGGTCACGCACACGCGCGCCTCCGACGCGCCGGACACGCAGGGCGAGCCCATCGCCGCTCTCACGGGGGACGGACACGCGAGATGAGGGCTCCGCCTCCTCCATCAGCCTCGTGGGCGTATTTCCTGGATTGTGACGGGACGCTGGTGGAGCTCGCACCCACGCCCGACGCGGTCCGGCTGACGGCGCGCGCGCATGCGGTGATACGGGCACTGTTCGCCCGATGTCGCGGGGCGGTGGCGCTGGTGAGCGGACGGTCGATCGCGGACCTCGACCGCATCATGGGTGCGCCGCCGCTGCCTGCCGCGGGCCAACACGGGCTGGAGTGGCGTGACGCGGGCGAGCACGCATCCGCCGTCGTTGACGCGCAGCCGGCGCTGCAGGAGGCGCGCGCCCGACTCACGGCGCTGGCCGCGGAGCAGCCGGCTCTCGTGCTGGAGGACAAGGGCCTGTCCCTCGCCGTCCATTACCGCCGGGCGCCCGAGCTCTCCGCTGTGGCGCACGCCGCCGTGGAGCGAGAGCTCGAGCGAATCGGCGATGCGTATCGGCTCCAGCGCGGCAAGTACGTCGTGGAGCTGCGCCCCGCCGCAGGCGGCAAGGCTCACGCGATCGCGGCCTTCATGGCGCGCGACCCCTTCGATGGGCGGGTGCCGGTGTTCATCGGCGACGACGAGACGGACGAGGAGGGGTTCGCGCTGGTGAACGCCGCGGGCGGCCTGTCCATCCACGTCGGCGATGGACCGACCGTCGCACGTTGGGCGCTGCCGGATCCGGGCGCCGTCGTCGAGTGGCTCGAGCAGGCGGTGTGACGCGTGTACCGGCGGCCGAGTCAGGACGAGGTGCTGCGGTTCTTGTCGACGATGGCGATGAGGAAGAGCGCGAACGCCAGGAGCCGCACCGCGTAGAACCAGGTGGTGTCCGCCACGAGATCGCTGGCAAGCGTCAGGGCGATGCGCTGAAGGACCAGCAGCCCGAACGCGGCCGCGAAGAAGCCGAACAATCGGTCGCCCGTCTGCTTCCAGAACTTCAGGAAGAAGAGTCCCGCGACCAGGTACCCGGCCGCGAGCATGCCGGAGACGAAGAGTGTCGCGTCGCGCAGGAGGGTCATCGGTCGGACTCCCAGATCAGCCCGTAGAGCAGGAGCGTGATGCCCAGGAGCGTGGGCAGCGAGCGGACGAGCGACAGGTCTCGCGACGGAAGGATGTGCTCGTCGACGATGAGCAGCATGTTGTTGAGGGCGAAGCAGGCGAAGCAGAGCGCGCTCCAGAGGAGGAGGCGCACCCCCGTGCGGCGGAACCCGCGAAAGAGCATGGCCGCGCACAGCAGGCTCGTGAGCGCGCACAGGGCGTAGACCACGAGACCGACGTTCATGGCTCCGCCTTCCGGATGCGAAAGGCGTCCGCGAAGCTGTGCGCCGCGCGCGCGGGGCGGTCGTAGATCGCCTTCACCAGGCTCACCGGCTTCGTGTGATACATGTCCGCCAGACTATCCACCGTGGCGCGGATGTCGGCGGCGGGAGCGTACCAGTACAGGTGGCCGTCACGCGACACGATGCGTGACGCCGTCAGCTCCCGGAGCACCCGCTCGCTCACGGCGCGGTCGAGACGCGTGCGGGCGGCGACGTCCGCGACGGAATGGTGCGTCTCCGGCGCACTCCGCAGGTCCAGGAGGATCGCCACGTGGTCCATCGACGGCGTGTGGTTGCCGATCAGGTCCTGCAGGACCTCTGGGAGCTCGGAACGGCTCACGGGCGAGCTCGTCGTCGGCGTGGGCGCGCAGTTGCCGCCGCGTCGCCATCCTCGAAGAACATGCCGGGCAGCTGATCGCTGAGGCCCATCGCATCGGTGAGTGCGCGGAGTCCGTCGGCGAGCTCCTCGAGCTGCGCAGGGTTTAGCTGCTTGAGGCCGGCCACGAGCAGCGCGGTGGGCGGCTCGGGAGCGCGACGCAGAACCTTGCGCCCCTCGGGCGTGATGATGATGGCCGCCCGTCGGCGATCGATGGGTGACGTCTCCCGCTCCACCAACCCGGCCGCGAGCAGACGGTCCACGACCGCGGCGACGGACGAGCGGTCGGTCATCGTCCGGACGGCGATCTCCGAGAGGGAGGCCTCCGCACCGTCCTGCAACGCGCGCAGCACGAACAGCTGAGCGGCGCTGAGGCCTGCTACCATCTGGGTCTTCGTGGCGGCAAGGCGCAGCGCGCGAAGGATGCGACGGAACGCATCGACGCTTGCGGCCACCGGGGACGTCGGCTCCGCCAACGCGGTCGGCCTCTGCGTGGTCTCCACTGCGTGCGCGGTGCTCGCTGCTCGCTGTTTAGGGGGCATGCCCCCTAACATAGCGAGGGCGGCAGGGCGAAGGGAGCCGGGAATCTTGCCTGTCGTGACGGGCGTCACCGACCATCGGCTCTTCGAGCCATGCTCGGCCGCGCCGAGCGGGAGACGTGCCGCCTGGGACCATCAGGACCGGGAGTTGCTGGCGTGACACCTTCGGTTGAACGCTCCTCGGTACGCGGCTCACGCACGCTGTGCGTGCCGACGATGCCGGAGGGTGCGTGGCGTGCAACTGTCGAAATGACCGGCCCGCCGCTCGTCGTCCGCTGCTTCACTCATCGCAACGGGAAGGCATCATGACCGAGGTGCTCGGAATCCACCACGTCACGGCGATCGCCAGCGATCCGCAGCGGAATCTGGACTTCTATGCCGGGCTGCTCGGGCTCCGTCTGGTGAAGCGCACGGTCAACTTCGACGATCCGCAGACGTACCACTTCTACTTCGGGGATGAAGTCGGCACGCCGGGCAGCATCATGACGTTCTTTCCGTGGCCGGGTGCACGGCGGGGCCGACAGGGGAGCGGACAGGTCGCCATCACTTCCTTCGCGGTGGTCCCGGGGGCGATCGGCTTCTGGGTTGAGCGCCTGCTGCGCTACAACGTGAAGTACGAGGGCCCGACCCGCCGCGGCTCGGGCGCGGAGGCGGAGCAGGTGATCGCGTTCACGGACCACGACGGGTTGATGCTGGAGATCGTCGGACACCCCGGCGCGGAGGCGAGGCCGGCGTGGGGCGGCGCGTCCGGCATCCCGCGGGAGCACGCGATCCATGGCTTCCATGCGGTCACGGTCTGGGTGGAGCGGGCCGAGGCGTCGGAGCGCGTGCTGGTGGAGACGCTGGGCTTCCGCGCGCTGCGCGAGGAGGGCACGACGAAGCGATACACCATCGGCAACGGCGGTCCGGGGACCATCGTGAACCTGCGAGAGATGGGCGACGTCGGGCATGGTGTGAGTGGCGCGGGCACGGTACACCACGTGGCCTTCGCGGTCGCCGATAACGCGAGCGAGCTGGCGGTGCGCGAGCGCGTCGTGCGGGCGCATCTGAATCCCACGCCGGTGATCGACCGGAACTACTTCAACTCGGTGTACTTCCGCGAGCCCGGGGGCATCCTCTACGAGCTGGCGACCAATCCACCGGGCTTCGCCGCGGACGAGGCGGTGGAGCATCTCGGCGAATCGCTGAAGCTCCCGCCGCAGTACGAGCCGCATCGGGCGGAGATCGAGGCGGTGCTTCCACGCATTCACCTGCCGGTGTCGCGCGCCGAGGCGAGCATCCTCGCCGAGACGACCGGCCCGGAGGACGTGAGCGGCGACGCGCTCGGTTTCGTCCACCGCTACATCCCGCCCTCCGCGTCGGGAGAGCTGGCGGGGAGCACGACGCTGCTCCTGCTTCACGGCACCGGAGGAGATGAGTCCGACCTGCTCCCGCTCGGCCGAGCGCTGCTGCCGGGCGCCGGCATGCTGAGCCCCAGGGGCAAGGTGCTGGAGCAGGGCGCGCCGCGTTTCTTCCGACGCCTGGCCGAAGGGGTCTTCGACCAGGCCGATCTGGCGCGTCGCACGGAGGAGCTCGGGGAGCTCGTCACCGCCGCGATCCGGACGTATGGCCTGGAGCCGGATGGCGTGGTGGCCGTGGGCTTCTCGAATGGCGCCAACATCGCCGCGAGCCTGCTGCTGCGAAGCCCCGGCGTGCTGCGGGGTGCGGTGCTCCTCAGCCCGATGGTGCCCTTCGAGCCGGACAGGCTCCCGGACCTGGCGGGTACCGCCGTGTTCATCGGCGCGGGGCGCTCCGACCAGATGGTGCCGCAGGCGCAGACGGAGCGGCTCGCCGAGCTGCTGCGTGAGGCGGGGGCCGACGTGACCGTGCACTGGGAGCCGGGCGGTCACGGCGTCACGAAGGGTGAGGTGGATGCCGCTGCGCACTGGATCGCGCACTGTCTGGCGGCGCAGGGCACACGCGAGCAGGAGGCGGCCTCGGCAGCATCGAGCGAGGCTCATCGCCGGGAAGGGACGCGCGCATGACCGCCCCCGGCGCTGGTGCAGCATCGCTGCGCGTGCGCGGATTCGCGGGCAGCCTGAGAGCGGGCTCGTACAACAGGGCGCTCCTCCGTGCGGCGCAGGAGCTGGCGCCGGACGGGATGCGGATCGACATCTTCGACCTCGCGGAGATCCCGCTCTACAATGGCGACGTGGAGGCACAGGGCGATCCGGCTCCCGTCGCGGCATTCAAGGCGGCGATCGTGGCTGCGGATGCGCTGTTCATCGCCTGCCCGGAGTACAATCACGGCGTGCCCGGCGTCCTGAACAACGCCATCGACTGGGCTTCGCGGCCACCGCGCGGATCGCCGCTGAACGGCAAGCGCGCGGGGGTCATCGGCGCGAGCCCTGGCATGACGGGGTCCGCCCGCGGGCAGTCGCAGCTCCGTCAGGCGTTCGGCTTCACCAACACGTATGCGATGCTGCAGCCGGAGGTGCTCGTGGGGCGCGCGCACGAGAAGTTCGATGCCCAGGGGCGCCTGACGGACGAGGTTACCCGGAAGTTCCTCGGAGATTACCTCGCGACGCTGCTTGGCTGGCTGCGCAGCTTCGCTGGGTGATGCGAGGCACGCAGCGCGCCATCGGCAGTGATGCGCGAGTGGACGAGTTCACTCCGGCGACCGGCCGCTAGCGAGGCGCGCATCTCATGGATCACTTCGTCTCGACCCTCGCGCTGGTCGGCATCGTCATCATCATCGCCTCACTGCTCTCGGGGGTCGTGGAGCGCAGCGGCCTGCCCGTGGTCGCCACCTTCCTCGCGCTCGGCGCGCTGCTCGGGCCGCACGGACTGGGTATCACGGACATCGGACTGACGTCGCCGGCGCTCGCGACGCTCGCCACCCTCGCCCTCGCGCTCGTCCTGTTCAGCGACGCGGTGGCTCTCGATCTGACGGAGGTTCGGACGCGAGTGCGGCTCGCGTGGCGGCTCCTCGGCCCCGGCACGCTCGTCGTGGCGGCGATCGTGACCTGGGCTGCGTGGCTGTTGCTGGACGTACCGCTCGCCGCCGCCGCGCTGCTCGGCGCGGCGCTCGCCGCGACGGATCCGGTGCTCCTCCGCTCGCTGGTGCGCTCGCGGGGGCTTCCCGTGAGCGCGCGCGTCGCGCTGCGGCTGGAGGCGGGGATGAACGACGTCGTGCTCCTGCCGGTCGTGGCCTTCGCGATCCTGGCGCTTGCGGGGGGCGAGTCCGGCAACGGATTGACGGCGCAAGAGATGGCGCTGCACGCGGTCGGACTCCTGTTCCTTGGCCCGGTGGCGGGAGCGGCGATCGGCTCGGCGGGCATTCTCTCCCTCAAGTTGGTCCGGTCGCGCTTCGGTGTGCGGCGCGACTACGAGTCGCTGTACGCGCTCGCGCTGGCGTTCGCCGCCTACGCGGCCGCGGAGTCGCTGCACGGGAGCGGATTCCTCGCGGCCTTCGCCGCGGGCATCACCGTGGCCTGGCAGGACGTGGAGCTCTGCGACTGCTTCCTCGAGTACGGCGAGGCGACGGCGGAGATGCTGCTCCTCCTCACCTTCGTGGCGCTCGGGCTGTCGCTGATCTGGACGGGACTCGCGCTGATCGACGCGCGGACCCTGCTGTTCGCCGCCGTTGCGCTGTGTGCACGTACGGTGGTGCTCCTGCCGCTGCTGCGCGGCGTGGGGCTCGAGCCCCGCGAGCGGAGGCTCATCGCACTCTTCGGCCCCCGCGGTCTCAGCTCGCTCCTCTACGTGCTGCTCGCCGTGTTCGCGGGCGTGCACGGGTCCGCGCGGCTCTTCGAGATCACCTGCCTGGTGGTGCTGCTGTCGGTGCTGGTGCACGGCGGGGTGATGATGGTGTTCCTCCGCGACAACCGGCCGGTCGCGAACGCGGGACACGAGGCGGCGGCGGTGGCCGGCGGCCCGCTGTCGGGTCCCGCTGCCCAGCCGTCACACGAAGCCGCGGAGATCCCGGAACGGATCGAGCTGGCGGAGCTGCGCGATCTGCGCGCGCGCGGCGGCCCGCTTCACCGCCGCCATCGGCGAGTACCGCGCGCTCCTCGGCGAGGACAACGTGATCGTCGAGGTCGAGCGTCTGGTGCCGTACACGCGCACCATGCTCGCGTCGCCGCTGGAGCGGCACCAGCCCTCGGGTGCGCTCGTCCCGAGGAGCGTGGAGGAGATCCAGGGAGTGCTTGCCATCTGCAACAAGTACAGGATCCCCGTATGGCCCATCTCCACCGGCCGCAACTACGGCTACGGTGCGGCGGCCCCCGCGACGGCCGGCCAGATGGTGCTCGGCCTGCGGAAGCTGAACCGGATCCTCGAGGTAGATGCCGAACTGGGCACGGCGCTCGTGGCGCCCGGCGTCTCCTACATGCAGCTCAGCGAGTATCTCTAGGCGAACAACATTCCCTTCTGGCCCAGCTTTCCGTCATCCGGTGGGCTCGCCGGCCCATGGGCAACATCCTCGAGCGCGGCGCGGGCTACAACCGGACCGGCGAGCACGTCGCGAATTTCTGCGGCATGGAAGTCGTGCTGACAGATGGCACCGTCCCGCGCACCGGGATGGGCGGCGTCGAGAACACGACCGCGTGGCAGGCCTACCGCTGGGGCTTCGGGCCGTGGGTCGACGGGCTGTTCACGCAGTCGAACTTCGGCATCGTGACGAGGATCGGGGTCTGGCTGACGCGCCGCCCGCCGGCGCACAAGTTCTTCATCGTCGGCTACCCCGACCTCGACTCGATGGGCAAGGGCATCGACGTGATGCGGGACCTGCGACTGCAGAACATCCCGGAGACGGGGATCGTCGGCACGCAGCTCTACAGCCTCGCGGCCACCGTTCGGCGCTCGGACATCTACACCGGCCCCGGCTCCATCCCGGAGGACGTGCTCGCGAAGTACTACGCCCACCACAAGCTGCCGCCGTTCGCCACGCTCTCGGTCCTGTACGGCACCGAGCCGCAGATCGCGGTGAACTTCGAGATCATCACGTGGGGCACGGCGATCCCGGCTGACTCGGACCCCCGGCACTGGGAGCTCAACATGATCGGCGAGCCGAACCTCCCGGAATTCGCGATCTGCAATTTCCGTGGGGGTGGCGGGTCGATGTGGTTCGCGCCCGTCGTTCCCGCCCGGGGCCGAGAGGTGGTGCTGTTCCTCTGCTCCGACGCCGCGTCCTACGTCACCGGTCAGACCTTCGTGATCGACGGCGGACAGACCGTCCGCGGGCTCTTCCCGCAGCTGCCGTAGTGCTCGAGTGCGGACGAGCGCGCTCGACCTGCTCGATGCGCACGCGGACGACATGCGATACTTCTACGCGTCGCGCCTGAGCGGAGAGAGTGGCGAGGGCGTCGGCGACGTGCACGTCCATCCGGCGGAGCCGCGCCAGCTTCGGGTGTCGCTCGGATGGACGTTCTGACGGACGGTCGTGCAACCGAGTGGCAGTGCGGGCCTCAGTGGGAGAGCGGAACGGTCCAGGCCAGTGCTCCGCCCCCATGGCCATCCGGGGCGATGCTGGTCTTGAGGATCACGCGATCGATGAAGTTGTCAGGATGCGCGTGCGAGTAGCGCACCACCTTGAGTCCGCTGAAGGTCCCGATGCCCGCGCCGAGCACGACGTCACTCGCCCAGTGCTTGTTGTGGTACATCCGTGACAGTCCGACGAGCGTGGCGCCACCGTACATCACCGGCGCGACGATCCATGTATGCCCGGGCCAGATGCGCCGAGCCTCGCTCGTGACGCTCGACGCGGCCGCGAACGCCACTGTCGTGTGCCCCGAGGGGAAGGACGCCCGATCCTCGCCCGCGAAGCCATGGCCGAACTTGAAGTCGCGCGGATTCGTGTCGTTCGTGACGTACGGGCGGGAGCGCCCGAGTACTCCCTTGAGGACGCCGGTGATGCCGGTGGCGAGCACCACCGCTTCCGTCCCGTGCCATCCGAGATCTTCCACGTCGGGATGGTGCGCGTAGCGCCCGAACGCGTACAGTGCGGGACCGACGATGTACGCGCCGGGCGTCGAGATGAGCTCGAACCCCGTGGAGCTCCGGTCGAAGAACTGGTTTGCCTTGGAGCTCTCGTTCTTCAGGCGCTGCGCGATGGAGCGGTCTGCCGGAAACATCACGACCGTCAGCCCCACGAACCCGACCGCCAGCGCCGCGTCGTTGACGGTGAACAGGAGCTGATGCCGGCGTGTGGTGTCGGTCTGCGCCGTGTCGCGCACCGTCTGGGCGGTGAGCGTGCCCGCGTGCAGGAGGGCGAGCGCGAGGCAGGCGGCCGAGCGGCGAATGCGTGTGATCGTCATGGTGGGCAAGTGTGGGCGGAGATGGTGGAACGGGAACTGTGCGGTGCGCGCGACGTCAGGCGATCTGGAGGTGCCGATCGTGGAGCGCTGGAGCGAAGGGCGACGCCGGCGCCTCAATGGCGAGGCCGGCCGGCCTCGGCAGACCAATGGTGCCGCACGAGCGCGCCTCACAGGCGGACCCGCACGCCGAGGTTCGCCGCGCGCCCCTCGAGCGGCGCCCACTCGTCCACGGTCCGGCGGCCCCCCTCGCCAGCCATCGAGCGAAGCAGCGGGTCCCACCGCGTCTGCCGGACGTTCGTGAGGTTCTCGAGGTTCAGGAAGACGTTCGCGCGTGCGAACCGCTGCGAGACGAGCAGGCCGACTGTGACGTACGCGGGCGCCACTGTCCGGTAGGGGTTCTCCTCCACCGCCTGGCGACCGGTGTAGAGCACCTCGACACCGACCCGCGTCCCCGACTCGTCTTCCTCGAAGGCCGCATCGAGTCCGGCCGAGGTGGTGGGCACATACGGTGACTCGCGGAGGCGGCCCGTCTCCGGCGACGTCTCGCGCGTGCGTATCGCGCCGTAGAAGGCCGTGACGATCACCGGCTCCTGGTTGTACACGGCGAACAGCTCTGCGCCGTGGGCGCGCGCGGGGCCCGACGCGTTGACCAGCTCCACGGCTCCCGCGGTATCTCCGAGCACGCGCCGGAGCCCCACGGGATCGTCGACGCGCGATGCGAACAGCGTTCCGCTCACCTCGAGCGGCCCATGCACCGTGCTCACGTCCAGCGACAGGGTCCTGGCCCGTTCCGCTGTCAGTCGCAGCGGGCCGACGACCGGCGACAGTCCGAAGACCTCGGTCTCCTCGGTGCCCGCCGAGGGGGCGCCCCATCCCGCGCCGCCGGAGAGGCGCGCGCTGAGCACGCGCCCCGAATGGGCAAGCAGGGAGACGCGCGGCGTGCAGATCGCGCCGTACGTGCTCGATGCGTCGCACCGCCCGTTCACCTGCGTGGCGAGCCAGTCGCTGGGTATCCAGGTGTGCTGGACGAACACCGCGGGGGTCGCGCGGTCCTCGTTGAAGCGTGATGCCTCGCCGTTCCGATAGCGCTCCAGCTCCGCGGCGACGCCGGCCAGCAGCGTGTACGCCCCGGAGACGACCGTGGTGGTGAGCTCTCCGAAGGCCGAGCTCGTGTGCTCCAGCTCTCGCCGCACGCCGAAGCGCCGAGCGCGCTCCTGCACGTTGCCGGCGAACCGGCCGGCCACGGTGAGCGCCGAGCCGATGCGCGTGCGGAGAGTGCCCCCGACGTCCGCGTGGCGCGTGCCGAGGCTCTCCGGGAACACGCCCCCAGTCGATGCGCCAGTCACACTCCCGCCCGCGCGATCCTCGACGAACGCGCCCGCGGTCAGCATGAGCGCGCGACCGCCCGAGTCGCTGGCGAAGAGCCTCGGGCGGAGCTCGAGCCGCCGGAAGCCCGGGACGTCCGACCACCCGTCTCCATTCACGTCCACGGCGCGCTGCAAATGCGCACCGGCGAGCGTGGTGATGCCGAGGCCGGGTCGCAACTGCCGGGCGTCGAACAGGACCACATCGGAGCCCTGTCGCGCCGTCTGGTTCGCGAGCACCTCGGAGGAGTCGGGGGTGCGGCGGGAGATCAGGTTGAGCACCCCGCCGAGCGCGCCCTGGCCGTACAGCGCACTGGCCGCGCCCTTGATCACTTCCGCCTGTCGCAGGTCGAGCGGCGGGATCTGCAGCAGGCCGAAGCTGCCCGTCTGCGCCCCGTACAGCGGGAGCCCGTCGGTGAGGATCCGCGTATATCGCCCCCGCAGGCCCTGCACGCGGACCGATGCCGCGCCGAGCGACGGCGACGTCGTCTGAATTCGCACGCCCGGCATCTCCGTGAGCAGCACGCGCAGGTCGGCAGGCCGCATCTCCGTCTTCTCTCCGATGTCCTCGCCGGCGAGCACCTCCACACGCAGCGGCTCGTCCTCCACGCGCCGCTCCGTTCGGGTGCTGCTCACGACGATGGGCGCGATGACGGCGGCCTGCGCCCGGAGCACGAAGCTGATCGTCGTGTCCATCCCGGCACGTGCCTCGAAGCGTGCGGAGTCCGGTGCAAGGCCGAGCCGCCGAACGGTGACGGTCACGGCGCCCGCGGCGGGACGGAGCAGGGCCACTCCCGCGGAGTCCGTCTCCGCGCCGCGAGCGCCCGCGGCAACGATGACGCGGGCGAGCGGACCGCGCGCGTCGGTGACGCGCACGCGCACCACCGGCGTG
>JAQBPZ010000118.1 GCA_028287225.1 Gemmatimonadota bacterium | reverse complement strand
CCGATCTCACCTCCACGAGTGCCGCGCGCTGGTAGCGCGCGACCACCGCCGTGGAGAGCAGCGTCAGTGTGACCACCGGCAGCACGAGATGCCGCAGGCGGTCCACCAGCTTCCCCGCCGGCGACAGGTAGTCGTGCAGCACCGGGTCCACGAGCCCGCCGGGCGGGAAGATCGGCAGGCGGTACGAGAAGAGGATCAGCGCGGCGAGCGCGAGCCAGAAGTCCGGCACCGAGAAGAGGAGCAGCAGGGTGCGCCCCACCCACCGGTCGCGCGCGCCGCCGAGCCGCTCCACCTGGAGCACGCCGGCCACCACGCCGAGCACGAAGCTCAGCACCAGCGCGATTCCGGTGAGCAGCAGGGTGCGCGGCAGTGCCTCGGCCAGCACGCTGCCAACGGGACGGTGGAAGGAATACGAGTAGCCGAAGTCGCCCCGTGCGGCGTTCACCACCCAGCGCACGTACTGCTCGCCCAGCGGACGGTCCAGCCCGAAGCTCGCGCGCCAGCTGGCCCGGATCGCCGGCGTGACGCCCGGCCCGTTCAGCGACGCCGCGAACGGGTCACCCGGGGCCAGGTGGATGAGGACGAAGGTGAGCGTCGTGATCATCAGCACGACGCCCACCGCCTGCAGCGCGCGGCCGGCGAGGTACCGCCGCACCGGCTACTGCGCGGCCCGAAGGCCGATCTTGTCGCGCGCCGTGCGCTGGCCCGCGGGTATCCACCAGTCGGCCAGATCGGACCAGTAGCCGTCGGCGCGCATGGGCGCCGTATGAACGCGCCGGTCCAGCCCCGCCATCGTGAGCGGCTCGTACAGCCAGATGCCGGGCGCATCCTCGATGATGGTCTCGAATGCGCGGCGCGCATACGACCGCGTGCGCGCGAACTCGAAGGTCGCCGTCGCGCTGTCGAGCAGGGCGTCCACCACGGGGTTGGAATACGCCGTGTAGTTGGAGCCGTCCTTGATGCCGGCGGTCGCCCAGCTCTGCTTGAAGCCGGAGACGCTCGGGTCCGTGTTGTAGTTCGCCATCTCGGAGTCGAAGCCGCGGGCATTGAGCTTCGCGGAGTACGAGCCGAAGTCCGTCTCGTCCAGCTTCATCGACACGCCGATGCGGCGGAAGGCCTCCTGCAGGAGCACCGCGTACGCATGGCGCGGCGGGCTCGAGTTCGGCGTGGTGACGCTGAACTCCAGGCGACGGCCGTTCTTCACGCGCACCGCGCCGGGCCCCATGAGCCAGCCGGCGGAATCGAGCAGCATGCGCGCCTTCACGGTGTCGTACGGAAGCTGCGCCATGGTGGTGTCGGCCACCGGCAGGCGGCCGGGAAACGGCCCGTACGAGAGCTGGCCGAGGGTGTCGAACACGTTCTTCAGCATCGCGCGGCGGTCGACCGCCATCGTCAGCGCGCGACGCACCGCCCGCTCGCCGAACAGCGGGTGCGGCTGTGCCGTGTTCTTCGGATCCACCAGGTTCATGGCGAAGTAGGTGTACTGCAGCGCCGGGTAGCGGAACGCGCGGCGCACCGAGTCCGTCGCCAGCCGTGCGAGGTGCTCGGGGCGCAGGTTCTCGAGCATGTCGGCGTCGCCGGAGAAGAACCGCGTGGCCGCCGCCGTGAAGTCCGGCGCGATGCTGAACACCACGCGGTCCAGCTTCGGGCGCCCGCGGTAGTTCGCCGTGTCGGCGACGAGCTCGATGCGCTGCCCCGCCTCCCAGCGGCCCAGCCGGAAGCGCCCCGACCCGATGCCCCGTCGCGCGACGTCGGCGGTCTTCAACTGGCCCGCCGGCGTGTTGCTCAGGATGTGCTCGGGCACGATGAGCACCTGGTACACCAGGTCGTAGAACTGCTCGGGCGCATGGCGCTTGAACCACGCGACCGCCGTGAGCGAGTCGCGTACGCTCACGGAGTCGATGTTCGTGATGAGCGACGCCATCGGGCTGCCCGTCGCCGGGTTTGCCGTGAGGGCGAAGCTGAACCGCACGTCGCTCGCCCGCACCGGCACGCCGTCATGCCAGCGCGCGCGCGGGTTCAGGTGAAACACGATGGACAGCGAGTCGGGCGACCACTCCCACTTCTCGGCCAGCGCCGGCGTGAAGCCCTTGTCGCCGATCGTGACGAGGTCGGGCCCGATGTTCGCGAGGCGATCGTAGAGCAGGTCGGTGGTCATGCGGTCGACGTTCGACGCCACCAGCTGCGGCAGCAGGCTGTTCGCGTCGCTCGGCGAGGCGATCACGAGCGTGCCGCCGATGTCGGCGGGACCTGCCGCGGCCGGCGCGGGCTCCGAGCCCTTGCAGCTGGCGAGCATGATCGCGGCCGCGGCGAGCGGCGCCCAGCGGAGGGCGCGAGGCATGAGGAAAGGACGCATGTCGGATCCGTCGTGATGGATGAGTGGGCGGCCCGTCAGGGACGCACAGTGGTATGACGAGGACGAGGCGCGCACGCCACACAGGGTCCGCTCGGCCCTCGTCGCGCGCGCCGGCTCAGCGTCGCCACGTCCAGGCCGGATCGCGGTAGTGCGCGGCCAGCAGGCGGGCCTCGTCCTCCACGGCCGCCTCCAGGTCGAACCAGTCCGCGCCCGGATCCGCGAGGGCGCGCACCGCGGAACGCAGGTGGCGTCCTACCTCATCCGCGGAGGGGGCACGGCCGAGGAGGCCGCGCAGCGTCGCCGGCGGCGGGGGCGGCGCCTCGCCCGCGAGGCGGGCCACGAGCCCCTGGTCATCGTCCACGAGGATCGACCCGTGCTGAAGCATTGCGCCATCATCACGCCATTGGGCGCTGCCCACCAGCTTGCCCCCGTCGGCCACCAGCTCTCCCGCCGCGGGCTCGGCAAAGCAGGGAGCCGCCGACGGGGGCGCGGCGCGGCGCGTGGCGCGAAATGCGGCGACGGGCACTCCGAGCGCGCTCAGCGCATTCATGAGGAGTACGTTGATGCCCGCATAGGCGTCATCGAGTGAGCCGGACGTCGGCGCGGTGACGCTGTAGGTCACCTCGCGGTAGTGCAGGAGGGCGCGTCCGCCGGTCGGCCGGCGGACGACCCCCAGCCCGGCTGCCTCGAGCTCGGCGGGATCGTACGCGCCCGCCGCCTGCTGGTGCCGGCCGAACGACAACGTCGGCCGGCGCCAGGTGTAGATCCGGAGCACCGTCTCTCCAGTGCGACGCGCGCGGCGCATCAGGGCGACGTCCAGCGCCATGTTGTCGGGTCCGTCGAGCGGGGGGCTGGAGAGCAGGCGCCACATGCGGGGCAGGTCGCTATAATGAAAGGGCGGGGCGCGCGAGCGGTTGCGCTTGACCCCGAACATAACTTTGTGGGCGCCGTACCATCACCGCCCATCCCTCACGACGCGTCACCGGCGCCCCTCGGCGCCTGAGGTTATTCGCATGACGACAACGGTCCGCACCACGCCCATCACGGGCACCGACAGCTTCGTGCCGCGCCACGTGGGACCGAGCGAGGCAGAGATCAGCGAGATGTTGCAGGTCGTGGGCTACCCGACCCTCGACGCTCTCATCGACGCGACGATCCCCGAAGGGATCCGCCTCAAGCGCCCGCTCGCCATCCACGCCGGCCGCAGCGAGCACCAGGCGCTGGGCGCGCTCAGGCAGATCGCCCGGAAGAACGAGATCTACCGCTCGTTCCTGGGTTACGGATACGCCGACACCCTCGTGCCCCCGGTGATCCAGCGCAACATCCTGGAGAACCCCGGCTGGTACACGGCATACACGCCCTACCAGGCCGAGATTGCCCAGGGCCGCCTCGAGGCGCTGCTCAACTTCCAGACGATGGTGGTGGACCTCACGGGGCTGCCGATCGCCAACGCCTCGCTGCTGGACGAGGGCACCGCGGCCGCCGAAGCGATGTTCATGGCCTACCAGGCCAAGGGCAGCGCGACGAAGGACGTGTTCTTCATCGACGCGCGCTGTCATCCGCAGACCATCGACGTGGTGAAGACGCGTGCGCACGCGCGCGGATTGAAGACCGTGGTGGGCGACGCCCCCACCGCCACCGTCGGCGCCGAGGTGTTCGGAGTGCTGCTGTCGTACCCGGCCACCGATGGCGCGGTGATCGACTATCGCGCCGTCACCGACGCCGCGCGCCAGACCGGCGCGCTCGTCGTGGTGGCCGCGGACCTGATGAGCCTCGCGCTGCTCGCGCCGCCCGGCGAGTGGGGCGCCGACGTCTGCGTGGGCAACACGCAGCGCTTCGGGGTGCCGCTCGGCTACGGCGGACCACACGCCGCATTCTTCGCGACGCGCGACGAGTACAAGCGCACCCTGCCGGGGCGCATCATCGGCGTGAGCCGCGACGCCAGCGGGCGGCCCGCGCTGCGCATGGCGCTCCAGACGCGCGAGCAGCACATCCGGCGCGAGAAGGCCACCTCCAACGTGTGCACCGCGCAGGTGCTGCTCGCCGTGATGGCCGGCATGTACGCCGTGTGGCATGGCCCGCAGGGAGTCACCTCCATCGCGCGCCGCATCCACCGGCACGCGGCGGCGCTCGCGGCCGGCGTGGAGCAGCTCGGCCATGCGCTGGTGAACGACGTCTGGTTCGATACCCTGTGCATCGAGCTCTCCGGCACCACGGCCGACGCCATCGTGGCGGCGGCGGCCGAACGGAGGATCAACCTCCGCCGCGCCGGCGATGCACGCCTCATCGTGGCCCTCGACGAGACGGTGACCGAGGACGACGTGCAGGAGCTGCTCACGATCTTCGCCGCGGGAGCGCCCGCCCCGATCGTCGACGAGCTGTACGACTCCGTGGACGATCGCTTCGACGAGCGCTTCGCGCGCACGACGCCCTTCCTCACGCACCCCGTGTTCAACACGCACCATTCCGAGACGGAGATGCTGCGGTACATGCGCGGGCTCGAGGCGAAGGACCTCTCGCTCACGCACTCGATGATCCCGCTGGGCAGCTGCACCATGAAGCTCAACGCCACGGCCGAGATGTTCCCGGTGAGCTGGCCGGAGTTCAGCCGGCTGCACCCCTTCGCGCCGAAGGCGCAGGCGGCGGGCTACCAGGAGATGTTCCGCAACCTGGAGACGGCGCTCGCCGAGATCACCGGCTTCCACGCGGTCTCGCTGCAGCCGAACGCGGGCTCGCAGGGCGAGTACGCGGGGCTGCTCACGATCCGCGCGTATCATGCATCCCGCGGAGACGCGCACCGGACGGTCTGCCTCATCCCGCAGTCGGCGCACGGCACCAACCCCGCCAGCGCGGTGATGGCGGGGATGAGCGTGATCGTCACGAAGACCGACGAGCGCGGCAACATCGACGTCGCCGACCTGAAGGCGAAGGCCGAGGCGAACCGGGACCGGCTCGCGGCGCTCATGGTGACGTATCCCAGCACGCACGGCGTGTTCGAGGAGTCGATCCGCGAGGTGTGCGAGATCATCCATGCGAATGGCGGCCAGGTCTACATGGACGGCGCCAACATGAACGCGATGGTCGGCCTCTGCCGCCCCGGCGACATCGGGGCGGACGTCTGCCACCTGAACCTGCACAAGACCTTCTGCATCCCGCACGGCGGTGGCGGCCCGGGCATGGGGCCCATCGGCGTGGCGAAGCAGCTCGCGCCCTTCCTCCCCGGCAGCCCGGTGGTTGCCGCTGGCGGAAGCCAGGCCGTGGGTGCGGTGAGCGCGGCGCCGTGGGGCAGCGCGAGCATCCTCCCCATCTCGATGATGTACATCGACATGATGGGCGGCGAGGGGCTCGCGTACGCCACCAAGGTGGCCATCCTGAACGCCAACTACGTTGCCGCCCGCCTCGAGCCGCACTACCCCGTGCTCTACAAGGGCGCCAACGGACGCGTGGCGCACGAGTGCATCGTGGATCCGCGCGGGCTCAAGGCGAGCGCCGGCATCGAGGTGGAGGACATCACCAAGCGACTGATGGACTACGGCTTCCACGCGCCCACGGTGAGCTTCCCGGTGGCGGGCACCCTGATGATCGAGCCCACCGAGAGCGAGTCGAAGGCCGAGATCGACCGGTTCTGCGACGCCCTCATCGCCATTCGCGAGGAAGTCCGCGCGATCGAGCGGGGAACGGCCGACCGCGACGACAATCCGCTCAAGCACGCGCCCCACACGATGCGCGCGGTGGTCAGCGACTCCTGGGATCACAAGTACGGGCGCGAGGAGGCGGCCTTCCCGACGGACTGGACGCGCGAGCGCAAGTTCTGGCCGACGGTGGCCCGCATCGAGAGCGCCTACGGTGACCGACACCTCGTGTGCTCGTGCCCGCCGACGGATGCGTACGCGGAGGACAACGCCTGAGCCCGGAGCCGCGCGCGTCCTGAGTCCTGCACTCAGTCGGGCATCCGGGCCAGCGAGCGCTCGGCGGGGGGCAGGTCGAGCAGCAGCTGGACCTCGGCCGCCTCACGCTGGGCACGAAGCGAGAGAAACAGGCTGAGCGCGCGCCGGAGCAGCTTCCCGGAGCCGGGGGCGTCACCGAGCTGGCCTCGCAGCACGCCGAGGTCGCGTGCCGCCTCCGCCTCCAGCAGCCGCACCCCCGATCGCACGGCGATGTGGAGCGCCTCCACGATGTCCCGCTCGGCCTCGGCCAGGGCCGCGCCGCGGCCTAGTGCGTGACCGCGTCGCCGAAGTCCCTCGCCGCGGCCCACCTCGTCGCCGACGTCGGCGTAGATCGCCAGCGCGCGCGTGCAATGCGAGACCGCGTCGTCGAGCGCTCCACGCGCGATGAGCACCTCCGATCGGTTCACCAGCGTCTTCGCGACCATCTCCTGATTGCGCGTGTCGGTCGCCATCGCGAGCACCTTCAGGAACGACCGGTCGGCAAGCTCCCATTCGCCGAGGTCGGCTTCCACCATCCCGCGGTTGTGCACCGCGATCAGCGCGCTCGTGTGGTCGCCGTGTCCCTCGAAGAGCTGGTAGGCCTCCTCGTATCGGCGCCGAGCCGCTTCGAAGTTGCCCTCGATGTTCTCGATGACTCCCAGGTTCAGCGCGATCTTGCCGCGCATCGCGGCATCGCCGGTCATCTGGGCGGACGTCGCGTAGGCCAGCCGCGCGGCGGTGAAGTCGCCCTGTGCATAGTGCACCGTCCCGACACCATTGTGCACGCGCGCGAGCAGCTCCCGATCCTCCAGGCGCTCGGCGATCGCCTGGGCATCCCGGAAGGCGGCGAGCGCCTTGTCGAACCGGCTCTGGCGCCAGCTCACACGCCCGAGGCAGAAGTTCGCCTCGGCGGCCAGGCGCTCGTCGGGGATCTGGGCAACCGACCGGTACGCGGCTGCTGCGACGAGGTAGTCACCCGACGCTTCCGCCCGCTCCCCGGCCGCCAGCTGCTCCGGACCGATCATGCCCGGCACCTCACCACGACGCGCCCTGGAGGGGGGGTGCATCAGCCGCGGCCGGCGTCCGGAGCCGCGGGTCATGCGGTGCGAAGAAGAGTGGCGTGGTGCTGTCACCGACGCCGTAAATGGCCAGGAACGACTCGCCTGCCTGCATTCGCCCCGCGAAGGGACGTGTCGCGCTGGCGGGCGTCAGGTTACCGTCTCGGGTGCACACGGCGGGGAGAACCACTGACGCGACAGCGGCGCCGCGAAGGGTTCGGGTGCGGGACATTGGCGGGGCCGGGGAGCGGGTGCGGAGGAGCCACGCGGAAGGGAGGGGAGCGCGCGGGACGAACAGCTTCAGCAGGGTCAGATCGCGAGCGTCGGGCTGCGCGTCGATGAGCGGGAGCGCGGCTCCCCTGCCATGCTCAGACGGGACTGCACGTGCCGAAGCAACGCGCGGACGACGTAGGACGCCCCGCCGCGCGCCCGGATCTCGCCCGGTGTCGCATGGAGGTAGCGCTGGCAGGTGTTCCGGAATGCGCTGCCGGACGGGAAGTCCAGGGATGCCGCGACCCGATCGGCACTCCGGTGCCGGTCCTCGAGCATGTGCGCCGCCACGATGAGCCGTCCCCACGTGAGCAGTCGCTGGGGCGAGGGGAAGCACTCGGCCGCGAGTCGCAGGGTGACTACGCGACGGGGCTGTGCGAGCAGGCGCGCGAGCGCAGCCGGCGAGAGCCGTTCATGTGCCCTCGCCACCGCGAGCAGCGCCGCGTCGGCGACCAGCGGATCCACGCCCTCGAACGAGCGCCGCATCATTCCCGCCAGGCTCCGGGACTCGGCGCGCTCCACCGCCGCGAGGAGCAGCCGTGGCGTGTCGTCCTCGTCGCTGATGACCAGTCCATCCACCCCTGCCCGCCCCGCGTCGAACAGGTCGCGGCACCGGTCCGCGGTGGCCGACACGTAGGCGATGATCGCGACCCGGGGCAGCCGCTGCTTGAGCTGCCGAATTCCCTCGAAGCTGGCCGTTCCCTCCGCGAAGAGGTCGATGACGGCCAGCTGGACGGATTCGCGGTCGCATGTACGCACGAGGGCCGGCCAATCGTCACACTCTCGGAGCTCGTGGCGATCCCGCACGGCGCTCTGCAGCCGCAGGACGTGCAGCGGGTCCGGGAGCAGGGTGGCGATGAGGCTCATCGGGGGGGCAGGGGCGGGAGGATGGAGCGATCAACCACACGCTACCAGTAACTATCTGTCACGGACAATGGAAGGAGGCTCACATTGTGACAATTCGAGAGCGGAAAGTGACAGTGTCGGCAAACCCCGGGCGTCTCTTACCTGCAAGCGATCAACTCACCGCGATGGCCGGGCTGCGTTTGGCCCTAGGAGATTCCACGATGCCGGTTCCACTTCATCCCCGTTTGCAGGCCAGACGCGGCTTCAGCCTCATCGAGCTGGTCATGGTCATGCTCATCATGGGCGTCGTCGCCGGCCTGGCGGTGCCCAAGCTCAAGCTGAGCAGCAACCGCGTGGAAGCCATCGCGCAGCAGGTGCGCTCCGTGTTCCAGACGTCGCAGCGCACCTCCCTGACCCGGCAGTTCGACGTCATCGTGGCCATCGACACGGCGCGCAGCGAGCTGCGCATCGGCGAGGACAAGGACAACAGCGGCACCATCGATCCGGGCGAGATCCGGGTCTGGCGCCCCACCGGCCAGAACGAAGGCAACATCTTCGCGGTCCCCCCCAAGGGATTGAACGGCAACGTCTCCGTCGCAATCGTCGGATCGGCGCTCAGGATGATCGACGGGTACCCCGGCATCGTGTTCCACCGCGATGGCTCCACGAGCTCGAGCGCTGAAGTCTACATGGCGAATTCCTCACGCGGAGTGGTCCAGTACCGGGCCATCACGCTGACGCAGTCCACCGGCCGTACCGACATGTATCGCTACGCCGGCACCGGCACCACCGGGAAGTGGGAGGTGGTCCGATGAGCCGCCAGCGGAGCAGCACGATCGGAGCCGGCGCGCGGCGCGGCATGTCGTTGATCGAGGTCATGGTCGCGCTGTTCATCCTCACGGGCGTGCTGCTCGTGCTTGGAAACTTTTCGGCCAGGTTCGCCCAGGCCAATGGACAGGCGCATCTCGTGATCACCGCGAACGAGATCGCCGCCTCGCGTCTGGACGAGATCCGCACGCAGCCGACCTACCTCGCGCTCGATTCGCTGACCACGGCCGCCAACAAGCCCGACTCCATCAAGGCGGACAACACGACGTTCATTCGCATGACGGCGGTCGCGCGCTACGGCGGGCCCCTCGTCGCGGACTCGTTCGACTACAAGGTGATGACGGTGACCGTCACGCATCCGTCGCTGAAGAAGCCGGTTTCCAAGTCCACCGCGATCGCGGCCTTCTGACCATGACAAATCGCCGAGCCTTCACACTCATCGAGATCATGATCTCGGTCACGATCCTCCTCCTCGTCATGGGAGTGGCCGTGCAGTTCCTCCGTCGGCAGACCACGGCGGTCTCGATGGAGACGCAGCGCATGGACGCACTGCAGAACGCCGAGTACGCCACGGCCCAGCTCGAGCGCGAGCTGCGCCAGGCCGGAGCCGGCACCACCGACCTGCAGCCGATGATCGTGCAGCTGGACAGTCTCGCGATCACCTTCAACGCGAACATGCGGTCGATCGACTCGGGCGACGTCCGGGCCGTCTACCAGACGCCGGATGCCGACCCCGCCACGGTCCGGGCCATGGACTCGCTGGAGCGCAAGCAGCTTCCCACGAGCAATCCGGCAAAGTTCTACCCCGAGCGGAACTACAACGCGGCCAAGGGCTTCGCCAGCAGCGCCGAGACGATCAGCTACTTCCTGGTGAAGGACGCCACGGCCACCACGGCGAACACCTATACGCTGTTCCGCCGCGTCAACGCGGCCGACTCCACCCTCGTCGCGCGGAACATCGTGCGGGACACGGTGCCCTTCTTCACGTACTACAAGCAGGACCTCCTGGGGCGCCTCGTGCTCGTGCCGACGAAGTTCTACCCGATCTATCACGGCATCACGCACGGCGCCGCGTCGGACACGGCCCAGTTCGCCCTCTCCGACAGCATCCGCGTGGTCCGCGTCCATTTCGTGGCGGTGACCGTCGACCACCACTTCAGGAACGACGTGTTCAGGAAGGACTCGCTCAAGTTTCGCGTGGTCGAGACGAAGGTCCGGCTCATGAACTCCGGCCTGCTCGCCCTGACGGCCTGCGGGCAGCCGCCGTTGACACCCGGCGTGCCCACGGTCACCCAGAGTGCGGCGGGCGACGTGCCGCAGACCGTCACCGTCACCTGGTCGCGCTCGAACGATGACGGACTGGGTGAACGGGACATCGAGCGCTACGCGATCTTCCGGCGCCTGGCGGCCGCCGCGACGAACGGCGACCCGGTATCGAGCATTCCCGCCAAGGGCACCGCCACGTATTCGTTCGTCGACACGGGGGTCCAGCCCGGAGCCTCGTACGTGTACGGAGTTGCTGCACAGGACTGTACCCCGAACGTGTCCGACGTGTCGGTGTCGCTCCCCATCCTCGTGAACCCGTAAGGAGACCGCATGCTGATCGGCTCGCGTCGTACCCACTCGCCCGCGGCGGCGGAGAGGCGTCCGCGCCCGCGCCGCGGCGTCGCCCTCGTGTTCGTCATGGTGTTCGTCATCGCCATGGCCGCCCTGGCCATGTCCTCGATCTTCATGGCGTCGAGCACCAACCTGCTCGCGAAGTCGCACAACCGCGAGCGCGACCTGCGGTATGCGGCCGAGCAGGGCCTGGCCATCGGCAAGGCGCGCGTCAACAAGGATCCGTCGATCCTTGTGATGCCCGTCGACACGCTCTTCCGCCAGATGCTCTTCAGCGCGCCGATCAAGGGCGCTGACGGCAAGGACCTGCCGGGTGTCGCGGTCAACCTTTTCGTCGGACAGACCGGCTCGAGCAGCGGGCAGAACGGCCGCTTCGCGAGCATCGTCGCGCAGGCCGTCGACACCCGCGGGGTCGGCGTGAACGGCAACGGATTCATCCGCCGCCTCGAGCTGACGCAGGAGAGCTTCGCCAAGTTCGCCTACTGGTCGGACGCCGAGACCAACAACGGAACCACGATCTACTTCAACAACGACGACCACCTGTGGGGCCCCGTGTGGTCCAACGATGGCATCAACATCGGATCCGGCGGCGCCACCTTCCACGACCAGGTGGGCACCGCGAAGACCATCGTCGGCAAGAACTACGGGATCTTCACCAAGACGCCACAGGAAAACCAGGCGATCATCGCACTGCCGAGCACGGCCGCGCTCGCCCTCCTGTCGGGCTACGCATCGGCCGGTAACACGAGCCTGGCCACCACCAGCGGCCCGAACAACAACGAAAGCCAGGTGCTGGACCGCATCGAGTTCGTGGCGTTCGATACGGATGCCTCGGGCGACTCCACCGGGGACAACGAGGGGTTCTACCGGTATTACCGGGGAAAGGGCGGCAACGAGGCCGCGGTGCGTGGCGACTGGCCGGTGCCGTATGGCAGCATGCCGACGGTCGACAAGGTGACGCAGTGCGGCGACTGGCACTGGGCGCCACGGAGCACGCCGCAGCTCGGGGCGGGCGACACGACGCGCCTCAAGTTCTATCCGGTCAGCGTCCACAACACGACCTGGTTCCGGAACCAGATCGATTCCGGCCTGGTCGCCCGCGGATTCACGCAGGCCGCGGCGGACAAGTACGCCGATGCGGAAAAGATCGCGGCGCTCGGCCCCATCCTCGACAGCCCCAATGCGCGCTGCTACCTCGCCGGTGACCCGCACCTCGTGGCCATCGACCGCGTGCCGCTGCAGGTCAAGCCCGCGCCACAGGTGGGTTCGTACACCACCTTCGACGTGAACAAGGGCGGGGAGGACACCACCTTCACCCCGGTCGGCCGCTTCGGCGCCTGGCAGCAGGTGAGCATCACCTCCTTCAACACTCCGATCACCCTGCTCCGGCCCTGGGACGCGCGCTACCTCACGCCGCTCGGCCGCAAGTTCAACACGAACGTGAAGGGCGTGATCTACGCGCCGGGCAACGTCGGCGTGAGCGGCATCGTGAACGGACTGGTGACGCTCTATGCCAAGGGAAGCATCGTGATCCTCGACGACATCCGATACACGAACGACCCGGTGAAATCCGTCTGCCACGACATTCTGGGCATGATCTCCAGTGCCGACGTGGTCGTGGCCGACAACGCGCTCAACTCGCCGCCGCAGACCTATCCGTCGGGCACGAAGAAGTACTTCAGCCTCGATGACACGAAGGACCTCTACATCCACTCCGTGATCATGGCCCTGGGCACGTCCTTCCGCGTGGAGCGCTACGGCTCGGGCCCCGTGGACGCGAACGATTGCGATGCCCAAAACAACGGCCGCGGCTGCATCTACCTGTCGGGAGGACTGATCCAGAAGTCACGCGGCGCCGTGGGCCAGGGGACGGCGAACGGGATAGGCGCGACGGGCTTCGCGAAGCGCTACACGTACGACCACTGCGCCGTCGTGAAACCGCCACCGTACTTCCCGACCACGGGGCGCTTCCAGGACAACCGCTACCTCGAGCTGGACCCGGCCAACTTCGTGCCGCTGACCTACTTCAAGTCGATCACACCTGACGGGCCGTAGGACGCTGGTATGGCCGGATCCTCGTTCCGGGAAAGTCCAATGCGCCTGGCAGACCATCTGGTCTGCCAGGCGCATTGCTTCGTGGGTGCAGGAACCGACCGTCTCAGTCCACCGGTCGACCGCCTTCCTACCCTACCTTTCCCTTGTACGTCGCCGCATCCATCAGCCCCGTCAACTCGGCCTGATCGCTCAGCCGCAGCTTGATCATCCACCCATCGGTGTACGGCGCGCTGTTCACGAGCGCCGGCTCGCCGTCGAGGCGCGCGTTGATCTCGAGCACCTCGCCGCCGACGGGGGCATAGAGCTCGGACACCGCCTTCACCGCCTCGATGGTCCCGAAGACGTCGCGCTGCTTGAACGTTGCGCCGACCTTGGGCAGCTCGACGAACACGATGTCGCCAAGCTCGCCCTGTGCGTAGTCGGTGACGCCGATGTACATCACGCCCGGCTCGCCGGCGGGCTTGAGATACTCGTGGTCCTCCGTATAAAGCAGGTCCTGCGGAATCTCGGACACGATCTGGTGGGTCAGGGGTGGAGTGGTGCCCGGAGTCTATCGGGATGCGAGGGAGGGATCAAGGACCCGGCGGACCGGCCCTGCGCCCTATACGCCCGCTTCCTCGACCGCCTCGGCCGCCGCCGTGAGCGCGCTCCACACCTCCGCCACGCGCTGGTCCAGCGCCGTCAGCGAGCTGTCGTTGTCGATCACGAAGTCCGCGCGGGCGCGCTTGAGCTCCGCCGGCATCTGCGCCACGATCATGTCCATCGCCTCGGTCTCCCGGAGCCCGCGCTCGCGCACCAGCCGCTCCAGCCGGACCGGACGCGGCGCGTCGACGAGCACGATCCGCTCGAACGCCTCCGTCATCCGCCGCTCGAACAGGAGCGGGATGTCGCACACCACCAGGCGGTCGCCGCGCTGGCGCGCGCGCTCCACCAGCTCCCCACGCATCCGCTCCACCTCCGGATGCACCATCGCGTTCAGCTGCTCCAGCTCCGCGGGGTCGCTGAACACGATGCGCCGGAGCGCCGCGCGGTCCAGGGTCCCGTCGGCCGACAGGATGGACGTGCCCCACCGTTCGGCGATCGCGCGATGGGCCTCCGTGCCCAGCTCCACGGCGCGGCGCGCGAGCACGTCGGCGTCGATGATCGTCGCGCCCCGCTCGCTGAGGAGCTGGGCGACGGTGGACTTTCCGCTGCCGATGTTGCCGGTGAGGCCGACGAGGAACATGTGCTGGTGTGCGAGGTGAGTGCGCCAAGGTAGGCGCCGCACGGGGGACGGGCAAGCGCGCGCGGCGTCACCGTCGCCCGCGAGATTGCCTCTTTCACCGCGCGCAAACATGCATTTATGTTCCCCGATGACCTCGGCCAGCGCGCGTCCATGACCCACGAGCAGTCTCTCGGCGCCGAGGACGGTGACGCGCCGAATGCCGGCGAGCGCCGGTACGCCGCGCTCGTCCGCGAACAGCTCGCCCTGCTCGGCGAGGACGCGGACCGCGAGGGTCTGCAGCGGACGCCCGCTCGCGCGGCGCGTGCCATGTCGTTCCTCACGCGCGGGTACGCGGGCGACGTCCGCGACGTCGTCGGCGACGCGATCTTCCGCGAGGACCACCACAACATGGTCATGGTGCGCGACATCGAGCTGTACTCGATGTGCGAGCACCACATGCTCCCCTTCTTCGGCAAGGCGCACGTCGCATACATCCCCGATGGGCGCATCGTGGGCCTGTCCAAGCTTCCGCGCATCGTGGATCACTTCGCCCGCCGGCTCCAGGTGCAGGAGCGGCTCACGGACGAGGTCGCGGACGCCGTCGACGAGGTCCTCGCACCACTCGGCGTGGGCGTGGTGATCGAGGCCTTCCACCTGTGCATGATGATGCGGGGCGTGGAGAAGCAGAACTCCCGGACGATCACCTCGGCGCTTCGGGGGGTATTTCGCGACGACGCTCGCACCCGGGAGGAGTTCCTGGCCCTGGCTCGCGTGGGCGGGTAAGGCGTAGCCGCCGGCGCCGAGCGAGCTCGCAAGATGTGCCGGCTCAAGGAGTTGTGCTGGGGGTCGTGCCCAGCCGCGGATGCGGCGTTCATGGCGGTGTCGGTTTCCGCGCCGCTGTAAACGGCTGGGCACGGTAGATGCCGTATTTCGTGACCAACGTCACAGTGGATGTCTCGATGCCGCAGGCTGTGGGACGGACTCGGCGAGGCTTCAGCCTCCTCGAGCTGGTGATCGTGCTGGTCATCACCGGCGTCGTCGCGGGGCTCGCGCTGCCCAAGCTGAACCTCACCGGGTACCGGGTGGACGCGGTGGCGCTCAAGGTCCGCACCGGTCTCCAGTCCGCGCAGCGCATCGCGCTCACGCGCCAGTACGACGTGATCGTCAGCTTCGACACGGTCCAGAACCGCATGCGCATCGCCCCCGACATGAACAACGACGGTGCGATCGGCGGCGACGAAGTACGCTTCATCACGTGGCACCCGCTCGGCGAGAGCGAGGGCAACCTGTTCACGATCCCGCCGAAGGGCCTGAACACGGTCACCCTGAAGACGCCGATCGTCGGTGCTCTGCTCAAGCGCGTGAACGGCTGGCCCAGCCTCACCTTCCACCGCGACGGCTCGTCGAGCAGCAACGCGGAGATCTACGTGGCCAACACCGCGCGCCGCAGCCCGCAGTTCCGGGTCGTCACGCTCGTGCGCTCCACGGGGCGCACCGACACGTATCGCCTCGCCGGAACGGGGCCGACGGCCCGGTGGGAGGTCGTGCGATGACCGCGCGACGCGGCATGACCCTCGTGGAGGTCATCGTGGCCACGTTCATCCTCACCGGGGTGATCCTCGTGCTCGGTGGCTTCTCGGCGAAGTTCGCGCAGGCCAACGCGCAGGCGCACCTGGTGATCAGCGCCAACGACATCGCGGCGACGCGCCTGGATGACGCGCGCGCGCAGACGTCGTACGACGCGATCGACGCGATGCAGGCCGCGAACGAGCCCGTCGCGGCGGACAACACCGTCTTCTACCGGACCACGACCGTGCGCCGCATCGGTGGCGTGAAGCCGGAGGACGTGGAGGACTACCGGCTCGTGACGGTGACAGTCAGCCACGCCGTCATGCGGAAGGTCGTGACCAAGACCACCGCGATCGCCGCGTTCTGATCATGCGCCGTCGCCACGGCTTCACGCTCATCGAGATGATGCTCTCGGTCACGATCCTCCTCGTGATCATGGGGGCGGCCGTCCAGTTCCTGCGCCGGCAGTCCAACGCGGTCGCGGTCGCGAGCCGGCGCATGGACGCGATCCAGAACGCGCGCTTCGCGGCCGCGGAGATCGAGCGCGAACTGCGGGAAGCCGGCGCGGGTGTCGCCGACGAGCAGCCGATGATCGTGCAGCTCGACGCCAACGCGATCACCTTCAACGCGAACATGACCTCGCCGGACCCGCAGGACGTGCGGTCCGTGTACCGGTCGGCCGACGCGGACACGGCGGCCTCGCGCGTCATGCTCCCGGGCGAGAAGCTGCCCCTGCCCACCAGCGCTCCGCCGAAGCTCTACCCCGAGTCCACCTACTACGCGGCGAAGAACGTCCAGAGCGGCGCCGAGACGATCAGCTACTACCTGGCGAAGGACGCCACGGCGTCGACCGCCAATACGTACGCGCTCTGGCGCCGGGTGAACGCCACCGCCCCGACGCTCGTCGCGCGGAACATCGTGCGCAGTCCGGCCGATCCCGTCCCGTTCTTCACCTACTATACCCAGAACGACCTCGGGGCCCTGGTGCCGGTATCGCCGACCCTGTTTCCCCTGTATCACGTCCCGCTCCACCAGTCTCCCGAGGACATCGGCCCGTCGGCGATCACCGACCAGGTGCGGATGGTCCGGATCCACTTCATGGCGCTCACGGTGGACCCGCTGGCGAAGCAGGATTCCATGCGGTACCGGGTGGTGGAGGCCAGGGTTCGCCTCATGAATGCCGGGCTCCTCCAGCTCAGCGCCTGCGGGCCCAGGCCGAACGCGGTGGCTCCCCCATCAGTCACCCAGCTCAGCCCCGCGCCTGGCCAGCACGTCGTGATCGTGAGCTGGAGCCGCTCGGCGGACGACGGCGGCGGCGAGAGGGACATCGAGCGGTATGCCATCTTCCGGCGGCTCGCATCGGCCGCGCAGGCCGGCGATCCCATCGCCAGCATCCCGGCCTCCGCCGCCGGAACGGGTTACACCTACGCGGACGTCACTGCGCAGCCGGGCGTGACGTATCAGTACGGAATCGCGGCCCAGGACTGCACGCCGAAGATGTCGGACATCAGCATGTCCGGCCCGATCAGGATCGCCAACCCATAGGGGTGCCATGTTCGCCGTCAGCCATCGTCAGCCGCGCACGCCCGGGGGCCAGCCACCGCGCCGCGCGCGTCGCGGGGTCGCGCTCGTGTTCGTGATGGTGTTCGTGATCGCCATGGCGGCGCTGGCGGTGTCGTCGATCTTCATGTCGTCCGGCACCACGCTCTACGCCAAGTCCTACGACCGCGAGCGTGATCTGCGCTACGCCGCGGAGGTCGCGCTGGCCATCGGCCGCACGCGCATCACCAAGAGCCCTGGCCTGCTCGTGCTGCCGCCCGGCGTCGACTACCGGCAGATCATGACGAACGAACGGCTGCTCGGCGCGGACAACGCCCCGGTGCCCGACGTGGTGGTCAACGTCTACATCGGCCTCACCGGCTCGTCGAGCGGGCAGAACGGGCGCTTCGCCAGCATCATCGCGCAGGCGGTGGATACCGCGAAGCGGGCCAGCTTCGTCCGTCGCCTCGAGCTGACCCAGGAAAGCTTCGCGAAGTACGCGTACTGGTCGGATCGCGAGTCGAACAGCGGCCGGACGATCTTCTTCAACAACGGCGACCAGCTCTGGGGACCGGTCTGGTCGAACGACCAGATCAGCATCGGCTCCGGCGGCGCGACGTTCAACAGCGACGTCGGGACCGCCATGGGCATCGACGGACAGCAGTTCGGCACCTTCCGCGTGGCCCCGAAGGTGAACCAGAAGCGGATCACGCTGCCCGCAACGGACGCGCTCTCCGTGCTCTCCAGCTACGCGGCGCTCGGCGGGCTCACGGTGGATGCGAGGGACGGACCCAGTGCCACCGAGACACAGGTGCTCGACCGGATCGAGTTCGTCGCCTTCGACATGGACAACAGTGGCGACTCCACCGGCGTCGATGAAGGGTTCTATCGCCTGTACCAGGGGAACGTCGGCACCGAGCGGGCCGTGCGCGGCGACTGGGTGGGCAACCGGGACGGCGACGGGTACCCCGTGGGGATCCCAACGGCGAGCGCCGTGGAGTTCTGCGGGGACTTCCACTGGATGCCGATGCCGAACGGCACGGTGGAGCAGCGGTTCTATCCGGCGAGCGTGCATTCGCAGGCATGGTTCAGCAACCAGATCAACCAGGCGCTGATCTCGCGAAACCAGCTGGTCCCGCCCCAGTACAAGAACCGCCCCGCCTACGTGAACGCGGAGGTGAGCTTCGGGTCGCTCGCCGGAGGACTCGATTCCATCCTCTCGCGGCCAGGGGCGCGCTGCTACCTCGCCGGCGATCCGCACCTCGTCGCCATCGACCGGGGCGATGCGAAGGGGAATCCCCTGCCGCCGTATGGCGCGGCACAGGTGCAGATCGGCGGCGACGAATCGACCTTCACGCCGGTGGGGCGCTACGGGAGGTGGATCGCGCCGGCCGTCCCGCTGCCGCAGGCCGTGCTCAACCGGCGACCCGCCGACGGTCGCTACCTCTACGCCATCGGCCATGCCTGGAACCCGAACGGCAAGGGGGTGATCTACGCCGACGCGAACATCGGGATCAGCGGCGTGGTCAACGGGCTCGTGACGCTGTATACCCCGGGCAGCATCGTCATCCTGGACGACATCCGCTACGCGAACGATCCCGTCCTCGGTGTCTGCCACGACATCCTCGGGCTCATCTCCGGAATGGACGTCGTCGTGGCCGACAACGCCCTCAACACGCCGGTGCCGCTGGAACCCACGGCGGCCTCGAACTTCGGCTTCAGGAGCATGGACGACAGCCCCGGCGTCTTCATCCATGCCGTCTCGATGTCCCTGGGGACGTCGTTCCGCGTGGAGAACTGGTGGAACGGCCCGCGGGCCGGCCTCGTGTGCAACGGGGTGAACGGAGGACGCGGCTGCCTCGACCTGTCCGGGGGCCTGATCCAGGTCGCGCGTGGGGCGGTCGGGTCGGACCTCCGCACCGGCTTCACGAAGGTGTACACCTACGATCGCTGCGCCGTGCGCAACCCGCCGCCGTACTTCCCCACGACGGGGCGCTTCATCGACAACCGCTATCTCGAGCTCGACCCCGTCGGCTTCAACCCCGGGACCTACTTCCGTACGCTGATCCCGAACACGCCGTAGCGGCTCACGCGTCGTTGGTGCAGGTCTCGAGCGTCGAGGGAAGCTCGTTGCCCGTGGTCACCGCGGGCACCTCCTCCTCGGCCGGATCCTCCTCCACCTCGGCATCGGGGTCGCGGGGCTGCACCTGGGCGAGCAGCGTCCGCAGGACGAACGCCGCACCGCCGCCGGACCGGATCTCTCCCGGGGTGGCGCCGAGGTAGCGCTGGCAGGTGTTGCGGAAGGCGCTCCCCGAGGGGAAGTCGAGGGTGAGCGCCACGCGGTCGGCGCTGCGATGCCGGTCTTCCAGCAGATGCGCGGCGAGGATGAGCCGTCCCCAGGTGAGCAGCCGCTGCGGCGGCGGAAAGCCCGCGGCGGCCAGCCGCTGGAGCACCGCACGCCGAGGCAGCGCGAGCAGACGGCCGAGATCGGCCGGGGAGAGGCGCTCGTGCGCGCGGCTGATGGCCAGCAGGACCGCGTCGGAGACCGCCGGGTCGATGCCGTCGAGCGAGCGCCGGACCATGCCGGCCAGGCTCTTCGACTCCGACTGCTCGATGAGCGCCAGCAGGGCGCGGGGCGCGTCGTCCTCCCCGATCAGCACGAGTCCGTCGACACCCGCGCGGCCCGCATCGAACAGGTCGTGGCCCCGGTCCAGCGTCATCGCCAGGTATGCCACGAGGGTGAGGCGTGGGAAGCGCTGCTTGAGCCGACGGACTCCCTCGAAGTTCGCGCGACCGTTCTCGTAGAGGTCGACGACCGCGATGCGGACCGCCTCCGCGTCGCAGAGCGCGGCGAGCCCGTCCCAGTCCGTGCACTCCCGCAGGTCGTGGCGGTCGCGCAGGGCGGTGCGGAGCCGCTGGACCTGCAGCGGAAGGGGGAGCAGTGTGGCGATGATACCCATCCATCGACCTCAACGGAGACACCAGCGACGCGTGGGGACGTCCGAGAGACGCGCGGAACCGTCCGGCGTTACGTCGCGCGGCCTCGCCATCACGACACGGCGAGCGAGCCGTCGGATGCTACCGATCCGTGTCGGACGGGCCGGGCGTGTCTGCGACACGGTCATCGAGGAGCCACAAACAAACTGTTTCACGGCATCCTGGCCAGGCGCAGCGGCTCACGACAGAACACGACACCACTGCGGGAGCCGACCCGACGCCACCGTGAAAGGCGCCAGGACCTTCGTGCAACTCATGCAACCTCGCACGAGCTGCGTCCGGTCTCGCGTCGTACTCGGTGTTTCCCAACGCCTGTATGGGCAACATCGTCTCGTACGGAGTCTGCCGGCAGTCGGGATCCATGTCACCATGAGCGAGAGCGCCTGCCCGACCCGTGGGTCGAGCAGGCGCTCTCGTGATGTGCGTGCCAACGTGCACGGGGAGCTACACCATCAGCCGCAGCGCCACCTGATCCTCATCGGCGCGCGGCACCGAGTGACAGCTCCGGCAGCGCGCCTCGTAGCTCTCGTTGCTGCCCACCATGATCGTGGGGGAGTCGTAGCGGGCCGGCTTGCCCTCGATGAGCCGCTGGTTGCGGCTCGCCGGGTTGCCGCACACCACGCAGATCGCGTGCAGCTTGTCCACCTGTTCGGCCACGGCGAGCAACTGCGGCATGGCGCCGAAGGGCTCCCCGCGAAAGTCGGTATCGGTGCCGGCCAGGATCACGCGGCGGCCGCTCGCGGCGAGCGCCGTCGCGAGCTCCACGATGGACGGGGGAAGGAACTGCGCCTCGTCGATCGCCACGACCTGGGTGTCCTTTTCCAGGAGGCGCACGATCTGCTCCGGGCCGTCCACCGGCACGGCCTCCACGGTGCGCCCGTCGTGGCTCGAGACGTGGTAAAGGCCCGCATACCGCTCATCGAGGTGCGACTTGAACACCTGCACGCGCCGGCGGGCGATGAGGGCGCGACGCACGCGGCGAATGAGCTCCTCGCTCTTGCCGCTGAACATCACGCCGCACACCACCTCGATCCATCCCCCCGCGCCTGCGGGGTACATGTCACCGATCATGCGTCGTCGCGGCGCGGACGGGGAGGACGCGGCGGGCCGCCTTCACCGCGGTCGAACTTCCGCGGGGGCCCATTGAACGGCCGCGCCGGCCGGTCGGCGGAATTGAACGGCCGTGCGGGGCGGTCGGGGCGGTCGCCCCGCGGCGCGGCGCCATACGGGCGCGCGGGGCGGTCGCCGGCCGGCCGTGC
>JAQBPZ010000061.1 GCA_028287225.1 Gemmatimonadota bacterium | reverse complement strand
CCGCGGTGGCACCGCCTCGCTCCGCGCGCTGCCCACGGTGCAGGAGACCGTCGCCGGCGCCGACCTTGCCGGCGTGGCCGCCGCGCTGGGCTTCGCGGCGCCACGGGGGCAGCGCACCTCCCATCAGGCGGGAGCCCGCGCGCTGTTGCGCATCCAGGACGGCTGCGACGAGCACTGCACGTTCTGCGCGACCACCATCGCACGCGGCGCCCAGCGCAGCCGCGACGCCGCCGACATCGTGGCGGAGGCCGCGGCGCTCGCCGAGCAGCACCCGGAGATCGTCCTCACCGGGGTGCACATCGGCACCTATGGACGCGACACCGGCACCGACCTCGGGGCGCTCGTGACGCGACTGGTTCTCGACGTGCCCGCGGCGCGGTTCCGCCTCTCGTCCATCGAGGCGACCGAGGTGGACGCGCGCCTGGCGGAGCTGCTCACGGGGGCACCCGGCCGCGTCGCGCCCTTCCTGCACGCGCCCCTCCAGACCGGCTCCGACCGCCTGCTCCGGCGCATGGGTCGTCACTGGTACACCGCCGCCTCGTACGCCGACGCCGTGCAGCGGCTCGCCGCGCGGGCCCCGGTGCTCGGCCTTGGCGCCGACATCATCACCGGCTTCCCGGGCGAGACGGCCGCGGATCACGCCGAGACGGTCGCGCTGGTGCGGTCGCTGCCCTTCACCCTGCTGCACGTCTTTCCGTGGTCCGAGCGGCCCGGGACGGCCGCCACGCGCCTTCCCGGGCGCGTGAGCGGCACGCTGGCGCGCGAGCGCGCCCTGGAGCTGCGGACACTGGGGGAGGAGAAGGCGGCCGCGTATCGTGCCGCTCGGGCGGGGGGCAGGGCCGACGTCGTCGTCGTGCGCGGCGGCGAGTCGCGCGAGGGGCTCACGGAAGATTACCTGACTGTGCTTCCAGCCGATCCGCTCGTGCCGCGCGGGACCCGATTCGCGGCGACGCTGCGAGCCGATGGTGCGCGTCTCGTGGCCGACCTGGCTCCCGGTGTTGCAGACCTGGCTCGGCAAGAGCTTTAACGCGGAGGACGCGGAAGAACGCGGAGGACCGCGGAGGACCGCGGAGGACCGCCGCTCGGGTTGGCTCAGCATCGCGCGGCGGCTCCAACGTTGGGTACGGACCCGCGAGTTCTTACCCAGACACGTCGCGAATCTCGCGCGAGAGTGACTGCCCTTGGACATCCACAACGCGGTGTCGCTGGATCGGGCCTGATCTTTAAATGCGATCGTGGCATCCCGGGCGGCGGTCCTCCGCGTTCCTCCGCGTCCTCCGCGGTAAAGCTGTTGCCGAGCCAGGTCGTTAAGGTACCAGCGAACGCTGGAGCCGCCGCAGAGCATACTCCAGCTGCGAATGATTAGATTCAGGCGCGCCGGATGGAGTGATGGGTCACAGACGTGCTCATTCGCGACGGCGCATAAGTGTATAGCGAACAGGGATTTGCATGGGCCAGCCGACGGTCTACATCGAAACCTACGGATGCCAGATGAACGTGAGCGATTCCGAGCTGATGCTCGGCAAGCTCGCGTCAGCCGGGTATACACCGGTCGACGGACCCGAAGGCGCCGACGTGATCCTCGTGAACACCTGCGCCATCCGCGATCACGCCGAGCAGCGCGTGATCGGGCGGCTGGGTGAGCTCAAGCGCCACATGCGGAAGGGCAGCGTCATGGGCGTCACCGGGTGCATGGCGCAGCGGCTTGGCCCGCAGCTCCTGGAGAAGGCGAAGCACGTGTCGCTCGTCATCGGGCCGGACGGCTATCGCGCCCTGCCGCAGCTGGTGGAGAGCGCGCGGCACGGCGAGCGCGCCATCCTCACGAGCTTCGACCTGGAGGAGCATTACGAGGACTTCACCCCGCGGCGCTTCGACCGCGTGAAGGCGTGGATTCCCGTGCAGCGCGGGTGCGACTACCGGTGCACGTACTGCATCGTGCCCACCACGCGCGGCTCGGAGCGCAGCCGCCGCCTGGACGACGTGGTGCGCGAGACCGCGGGCGTGGTGGCCGAGGGCATGAGCGAAGTGGTGCTGCTGGGGCAGACGGTGAACTCGTACAACGACGGCACGCACGACTTCGCCGACCTGCTGCGCGCCGTGGGCAGCGTGGACGGCATCCGCCGCGTGCGCTACACGAGCCCGCACCCCAACGACTTCTCCGAGCGCGTCATCCAGGCGATGGCCGAGGTGCCGACGGTGTGCGAGCACGTGCACCTGCCCATGCAGAGCGGCTCGTCGCGCATGCTGAAGCGGATGCTGCGGCGCTACACGCGCGAGGGATACCTGCAGTGCGTGGAGCGCATCCGCGCGGCGATCCCCAACGTCTCGCTCACCACCGACATCATCGTCGGCTTTCCCGGCGAGACGGACGAGGAGTTCGAGGAGACGCTGAGCGCCGTGCGCGAGGTGGGCTTCATGGACGCGTTCACCTTCATCTTCTCGCCCCGCGACGGCACGCCGGCCACGCGGCTGCCGGCGGAGCTGAGCGTGCCGGCCGAGGTGGCGGGCGAGCGGCTGCAGCGGCTGGTGGAGACCGTGCGGTCGGCGACGCGCGAGCGCAACATGACGCTGCTCGGCACGCGGCACGAGGTGCTCGTGGAGCGCGAGGCCAAGCGCGGCGAGGCGATGCTGATGTCGCGCACCCGCGACTTCAAGACGGTGCTCGTCCCGGGCGATGCCACGATGCTCGGACAGTACCTCACCGTGGAGATCACGGGCACCACCGGCTCCACGTTCACGGGCAGCGTGGTGCGCGAGCGGCAGCCGCTGCCGATGGCGGGATAGAGTCCGGACCGGGGTCGACCGGGGTCGACCGGCGGTTCCGATCATGCGCGCAGTGAGCTGATGACGTAAGGGAAGGGCTGCGGCGCCATGATGCGTCGTGCCCCTCGTCGCCCCCGCCTGTCTCGCCTACGCCATTGGCCTCCTGGCCGCGCGCCTGCTCCCGGCGGTGGCGGTCACGGCATGGGCCGCCTTCGCGCTCGCGCTGGGCCTGGTGGCGCTGCTCGGATACCTGCCGCGCGTGGGGTCGGGAGCGGCGCTCTGCCTGCTCGTTTCCGCGGGCGGACTGCTCGTCGGCACCGGCGCCTCGCGGCGGGAAGCGACCTGCGCGGCCTCGTTGGCGAGCGCGGGCGCCTGGCGGGTGACGCTCGACGCGGACGCAATGCCGGGGGCGCTGGTGTCCGGGCGCGCGCATCAGGCCGAGTGCGACAGCCGCGCGCGGCTGCTCGTGTCGGCCGGCGGCGCGGGGGCGGGAGACGACGTCGCCGT
>JAQBPZ010000021.1 GCA_028287225.1 Gemmatimonadota bacterium | reverse complement strand
GACCGCGCGCTCGACGTGCTGCGCGCGTGGCGCGGCGACGCGTCCTCGCTCGGCCTGCCCACCTCGCCGGCGCGCGCGCTGGTGGTCACCGACCTCGAGGACCGCCCGCAGCCGCGCCGCGACGTGGACGCCGGACACGGCATGACGGTGACGGTGGGGCGCGTTCGCCGCGATCCGCTCTTCGCGCTCAAGCTGGTGGCCATGGGACACAACACGGTCCGCGGCGCGGCCGGCGCCTCGGTGCTCAACGCGGAGCTGCTGGTCGCGTCGGGCAGAGTGGTCAGCCCGGCGTCATGATGGCGAGCGCGCGAGCGGGAGCCTCGTGATAGTCTGCAAGTTCGGCGGGACCTCCGTGGGCGACGCCGAGGCGATCGTGCGCACCGCGTCGATCATCCGCGGGCGCCTCCACCGACAGCCGGTGGTGGTCGTCAGCGCGCTCGGCGGCACCACGAACGTGCTGCTCCAGATCGCGGAGCAGTCGGTCAAGGGACAGCTCATCGGCGCGCTCAGGGCGGTGGAGGGCCTGCGCGACCGCCACCTGACGCAGACGCAGCTCCTGCTGCGCGACGACCCGGCGAGCGCCGACGAGGTGGCGGGCGAGCTGTCGGCGATGTTCGACGAGCTGGCCGCCCTTGCCGAGGCGCTCAAGACGCTCGGCGATCTCACCCCTCGCTCCCTCGACGCCATCGCCTCGCTTGGCGAGCAGCTCTCGTCGGTGCTGGTCGTCGCCGCCTTCCGGCAGCAGGGGCTGAATGCCGAGCACGTGGACGCGAGGCAGGTGATGATCACCGACGATCGGTACACGCGTGCCGAGCCCCAGACCGACGCCATCAACGAGGCCGCCCAGCGAATCATCCTGCCGATCCTGCGCGGCGGGAGGATCCCGGTGCTGGGCGGGTTCATCGGCTCGGTGAGCGGCACCGGCGTGACCACGACGCTGGGCCGCGGGGGCTCCGACTACAGCGCGTCGCTGGTGGGCGCCGCGCTCCAGGCCGAAGCCATCGAGATCTGGACCGACGTGGACGGCATGCTCACCGCCGATCCTCGCGTGGTGGACAACGCGCGGCTGATCGAGCGCATCGGCTTCGAGGAGGCGAGCGAGCTCGCGTCGTTCGGGGCCAAGGTGCTGCATCCGAGCACGATCGCGCCCGCCGTGATGAAGGGCATTCCCGTGTGGGTGCTGAACTCGCGCCGCCCCGAGGGCACGGGAACGCTCATCACCTTCGACGCGCCTCGGCGAGCCGTCACGGCCATCGCGGGCAAGACGAAGGTGACGCTGATCAAGGTGCGCAGCACGCGCATGCTGCTGGCGGAGGGCTTCCTGCGCGCGCTGTTCGAGGTGTTCGAGCGGTACCACACGTCGGTGGACGTGGTCGCGACCTCGGAGATCAGCGTCTCGGTCACCATCGACGACGCCTCGCGCCTGGAGTCCCTCGTCGTGGACCTGCGCGTGCTCGGCGACGTGACGATCGAGCGGAATCGCGGGATCGTGTCCATCGTCGGCAGCGGCCTGAGCGACGGCGGCGCGACGATGTCGTCGGCGATGGCCGCCATCGGCGAGCTTCGCGTGCACATGCTCTCGTTGAGCTCCAGCGGCATCAACCTCACCGTCGTCCTGGACGGCGACCAGGTGGCGCCGGCGATGCAGCGGCTGCACGCTGCGTTCTTCAGGGAGGAGACCGCATGAGCGAGGTCAAGCTCGCCCTCATCGGCATGGGAAAGATGGGACGCGCCCTCGCCGAGCTGGCCCCGGAGCGGGGCTTCAACGTGGTCGCGCGCATCGAGCGGTCCGACGCGCATGGCGGCATCATCTCGCGCGCCACGCTCGATGGTGCCGAGGTCGCCGTGGAATTCACGAGCCCTGACTCGGCGGCCGCCAACGTGCGTGCCTGTCTCGCGGCGGGCTGCCCCGTTGTCGTCGGCACCACGGGATGGTACGCCGAGCGCGACACGGTGGCGGCCGAGGTGCGGCAGGGTCACGGCGCGATGCTCACTGCGCCCAACTTCTCGCTCGGCGTCGCCATCTTCGATCGCGTCGTCGCCGAGGCGGCACGATTGTTCGCCGGCGTGCCGGGCTTCGATGTGCACATGGTGGAGACGCACCACGCGGCGAAGAAGGACGCGCCCTCCGGCACGGCGGCGTCCCTTGCGCACACTGCCGAGCATGCCGGGGGACGCGCTGTGCCGATCACGAGCGTGCGCGTGGGCTCCGTGCCGGGCACGCACGAGCTGATCTTCGATGGCGCATTCGAGCAGGTGCGGCTCGTGCACGAGGCACGCGACCGCCGCGTGTTCGCCGAGGGGGCGCTCACCGCCGCGCGCTGGCTGGTGCGGCGGCGCGGGGTGTTCACGATGCAGGACGTTCTTTCCACGCCGGGACCGATACCACGATGACTGCCGACACCAGGCTCACAGGCTGCGGGACCGCCCTCGCCACCCCCTTCACCCACGCCGGCGAGATCGACGAGCGCGCGCTGCGGGGCTTCGTCGACTGGCAGATCGACGAGGGGATCGACTTCGTGGTGCCGTGCGGCTCCACCGGCGAGGCCGCGACGATGTCGCCCGCCGAGCACCGGCGCGTGGTGGAGATCACCGTGGAGCAGGCGCGCGGCCGCGTGGCGGTCGTTGCGGGCGCGGGGAGCAACGACACGAAGAAGGCGATTGCGCTCTCCAGGGAGATGCGGGAGGCGGGCGCTACGCACCTCCTGCACGTCTCGCCGATGTACAACAAGCCGCCGCAGCGCGGCATCCTCGCGCATTTCCTCGCGATCGCGGACGCGGTGGACCTGCCGATCGTGGTCTACAACGTCCCGGGCCGCACCGGAAGCAACATCGAGGCGGCCACGACGCTCGCGCTCGCGAAGCACCCGCGCATCGTGGCCGTGAAGGAGGCGTCGGCCAACCTGCCGCAGATCACCGACTGCATTCGCGGGAAGTCCGAGGGCTTCACCGTGCTCTCCGGCGACGACGAGCTGACGCTGCCGATCCTCGCGCTCGGCGGCGACGGGCTGATCTCCGTGGTGTCCAACGTGGTGCCGAGGCTGATGACGGAGCTCGTGCGGCTGGGCCGCGCGGGCAAGCTGGAGGAGGCGCGCGCGCTGCACATGCGGCTGCTGCCCTGGATGCGCGCGGCGTTCATCGAGTCCAACCCGATTCCCGTGAAGGCAGCGCTCGCGATGATGGGGAAGATGGAGAACGTGCTCCGCGCGCCGCTGGTGGAGATGGACGCGAAGCACGATGGCCTGGTGACAGCCGCCCTGAAGACGGCGGGGGCGCTCTGATGCCGGTCATCGACCAGGCCTTCGCGGGCCGTATGCTGGTGTATGGCGAGACTCCGGCCGGCATGCCGCTGCCGCCTCAGGCCGAGGCGGACGTGCGCGCGCTCCTCGCCGCGCTGGAAGAGGGCACCGTGCGCGCGGCGGAGCGTGACGCCGACGGCAACTGGAACGCGGTGCCGTGGGTGAAGCGCGGCATCCTGGTCGGCTTCCGGATCGGGAAGATGGTGGACATGTCCGTCTACGGCTTCAAGGGCGTGCCCAAGTTCGGCTTCTTCGACAAGCACCTCTACACGCCGCAGGACTTCACGCTGGAGGACGGCGTGCGGATCGTGCCCGGCGGCTCCTCGGTGCGTCGCGGCGCGTACCTCGCGCCCGGCGTCGTCTGCATGCCGCCGATGTACGTGAACGTGGGTGCCTGGGTGGGCGCGGGCACGATGATCGACTCGCACGCCCTGGTGGGCTCGTGCGCGCAGATCGGCGAGCGGGTGCACCTGAGCGCGGCCGCGCAGATCGGTGGCGTGCTGGAGCCGGTGAACGCCGCGCCGGTGGTGATCGAGGACGACGTGCTCGTGGGCGGCAATTGCGGCGTGTACGAGGGCACGATCGTGCGCAGCCGCGCGGTGCTCGCGTCCGGGGTCATCCTCACGCGCGGCACGCCGGTGTACGACCTGGTGCACGAGCGCGTCTATCGCGCCGAGGGCGAGCGGCCGCTGGAGATTCCCGCTGGCGCGGTGGTGGTGCCTGGCGCGCGCCAGGTGAACCGCGGGTGGGGCGCGGAGCAGGGGCTCTCGCTCCAGACGCCGGTCATCGTGAAGTACCGCGACGAGCGCACCGACCTCGCCACCGCGCTCGAAGGCTGGCTGCGATGAGCCGGCGGCATTCGACGGCGGGACTGACGAGTTGAGCACCGCGCGCTTCGTCGTCGCCGGCGAGGTGCGGGTGCCGGGTGACAAGTCGATCTCGCACCGCGCGCTGATCTGCGCGTCGCTCGCGACGGGCACGTCCCGCATCCGCGGCATCCTCCGCTCCGCCGATGTCCTCTCCACCGCCGAGGTGCTGCGCGCGCTCGGCGTCGCCATCCCCGAGCTCACCGACGACGTCAGCATCCAGGGCGTCGGGCCCGCTGGCCTGCGGTCTCCCGGGGGCGCGGCGGACTGTGGCAACAGCGGCACCACCGCGCGCCTGATGGCGGGCGTGGTGGCCGGTGCGGGGCTCGACGTCACCTTCACCGGCGACGCGAGCCTGAGCCGGCGTCCGATGCGCCGCGTCAAGCGTCCGCTCGAGGCCATGGGCGCGTCCGTGGAGCTGCCGCCGCATGGCGGGCTGCCGATGCGGGTGCGCGGCACCGCGCTGCACGACCTGGTGTGGGAGGGCGAGATCGCGAGCGCGCAGGTGAAGAGCTGCATCCTGCTCGCGTCGCTCTGCGCGAGCGTGGAGGTCACCGTGCGCGAGCCCGAGAAGTCGCGCGACCACACCGAGCGCATGCTCGCCGCGATGGGCGCCGAGGTCTGGGTGAACGACGACAGCGTCATCCTCTTCGCGGGGCAGACGCTGACGGCCATGGAGATCGTGGTGCCCGGCGATCCGTCGTCGGCGTCGTTCTTCGCGGCGCTGGCCGCCCTGGCGCCGGCGGGCGACCTCTGGCTGCGTGACGTGGGGCTGAACGACACGCGCACCGGCTTCCTGGGCGCGCTGCGCGACATGGGAGCGCGGGTGGACCTCTCGGGAAGCACGATGCGCAACGGCGAATACGTGGGCGACCTGCACGTGCTCGGCGGCGAGGTGCTGCGCGGGATCACGGTGGAGCGGGAGGCCATCCCGCGACTGATCGACGAGCTGCCGCTGCTCGCCTGCGTGGCGGCGTATTGTGACGGCACGACCACCGTGACCGGGGCGGCGGAGCTGCGCGTGAAGGAGAGCGACCGGATCGCCGCCGTCGTCGGCAACCTGTCGGCGTTGGGTGCTGACATTTCCGAGCTGGAGGATGGCTTCGTCGTGCGCGGGACGCGGCCGCGACTCCGGGGGACGGTGACGACGCACGGTGATCACCGCCTCGCCATGGCGTTCGGCATCCTCGCGGCGCTGCCGGGCAACGAGATCGCGATCGACGACCGGGATTGCGTCGCCGTATCCTACCCGACATTCTGGGCCGACCTCCACCGCGTGACCGCCAATGCCTGACCGGAAGCCAGTCGTCATCGCGATCGATGGGCCGGCGGCGTCGGGCAAGTCCTCCACCTCGCAGTGGGTGGCCGAGCGGCTGGGCTGGCTGCACGTGGACAGCGGCTCGCTGTACCGGGCGCTGACCGCGGCCATGGTGCGCACCGGGCGGCCCCCCGAGACCTGGTCCGGCGCCGAGATCGTTGCCCAGGGGCCGCGGATCTCCCTGCGGGCGGAGAAGACCTCGTTCTCCACCCTGATCGACGGGGAGCCGGCCGACGACGAGATCCGGGGCGGGGCGGTGACCGCCCAGGTATCCCGGGTGGCCCAGGTGCCGGAGGTGCGGGCGTGGGTCAATGCACGCGTCCGGCAGGCCGCGGAATCGCATGACGTCGTCGTGGACGGCCGGGACATGGGGACCGCCGTCTTCCCCGACGCGCCGCTGAAGGTGTTCCTGGTGGCGGATTCCTGGGAGCGGGCGCGCCGGCGGCTGACGCAGCGGCTGGAGCGGGGGCCCACGGACGACGAGATCGCGGAGGAGACCGACCTCATCGTCCAGCGGGACGCCAAGGACGCCACGCAGACCCTCCAGGCGAAGGATGCCGTGCTGCTGGACACCACCTACCTGACGCAGGCTGAGCAGGTGGAGCGGATCGTGGCGCTGGCCCACGCCGTAAGTCACCGCCCGGACGCGACTTAAGAAGCGCTCCCCGTTGACGCGCGCACCGGGCCGCCGTACATTTACGGGCTTGCCCCTTTCTGCGTCGCGCCACATCGGTGCGTCCTGTACCCTCTGACTCGCCGCGGCGAGCGAAAATATCCGCGATTTTGGAGAATTCTTTCTAGATGACTGAGCTCGAAATCCCAGCCGACGTCGCCGCTGCAGCCGCCGCGACAGCCCGTGCCAAGCGCGATGCACAGCGCGCCCAGCTTCGCCCGCTCGCCAATCTCCGTCCCGAGCTCGTAGACGACGAGGGCTATTCGCCCGACGAGCTCGAGACCATGATGGAGATGTACAACGGCACGATGGCCTCGATCGACGAAGGAGAGATCGTCAAGGCCCGGGTGCTCGAGATCCGCGACAACATGGTCGTGCTCGACATCGGCTTCAAGTCGGAGGGCAGCGTCCCCCTCGAGGAGTTCAAGGACTTCCCCGACCTCAAGATCGGCGACGAAGTCGAAGTGCTCCTCGAGCACCTGGAGGACCAGGAGGGCTCGGTCGTCCTGTCGAAGAAGAAGGCGGACTTCATGCGCGTCTGGGAGCGCATTCGTCTCGCCTACGAGAACGACCAGCCGGTGGAAGGCACGCTCGTCAAGAAGATCAAGGGTGGCGTGGTCGTCGACCTCATGGGCGTCGACGCGTTCCTCCCCGGCTCGCAGATCGCGCTGCGTCGCGTGCCGAACATCGACGAGCTCCTCGGCCAGAAGTTCGAGTTCAAGATCATCAAGCTGAACAAGCGCCGCCGCAACATCGTCGTCTCCCGTCGCGTGATCCTGGAGAACGAGCGGGCCGGCAAGCGCGAGAAGCTGATGAAGGAGCTGGAGAAGGACCAGGTCCGCAAGGGCGTCGTGAAGAACATCACGGACTTCGGCGCGTTCATCGATCTCGGTGGCGTCGACGGCCTGCTGCACATCACGGACATGTCGTGGGGCCGCATCTCGCACCCGTCCGAGCTCGTCGCCATCGGCGCGGAGCTCGAGGTGAAGGTGCTGGACATCGACTGGCAGCGCGAGCGCATCTCGCTCGGCCTGAAGCAGCTCCAGAGCTACCCCTGGAAGGACGTGGCCGAGAAGTATCCGGTCGGCACGCGCGTGCAGGGGAAGGTCGTGAGCATCACGAACTACGGCGCGTTCATCGAGCTGGAGCCGGGCATCGAAGGCCTGGTGCACATCAGCGAGATGAGCTGGACGCGGAACGTGCGGCACCCGTCGAAGCTC
>JAQBPZ010000372.1 GCA_028287225.1 Gemmatimonadota bacterium | reverse complement strand
CGACGTCACGCTGCGTGACCTCGAGAAGGTGATCTACTACAGCAACTACATCGTCATCGACCCGGGCAGCCAGGAGGCGCGCGAGCGCCAGCTGCTCGACGAGGACGAGTATCTCGACCTGCGCCAGAAGGCGAAGGCCGAGGGCGATGCCGCGTTCCATGCGGACATCGGCGCACCGGCCGTGCGCGAGCTGCTCAAGCGGCTCGACGTCGACAAGGTCGCCGAGGAGCTTCGGTCGTCGGTGGTGGGCGAGACGAGCCAGCATCGCAAGAAGCAGATGCTCAAGCGCCTCAAGATCGTCGACGCGTTCCGCCTGTCCGGCGAGGGCGGCGAGATCCGCAACCGGCCGGAGTGGATGATCCTGGACGTGATCCCGGTGATCCCGCCCGACCTGCGTCCGCTCGTGCCGCTCGACGGCGGCCGCTTCGCGACGTCCGACCTGAACGACCTGTACCGCCGCGTCATCAACCGCAACAACCGCCTCACGAAGCTCATCTCGCATCGTGCGCCGGAAGTCATCCTGCGCAACGAGAAGCGCATGCTGCAGGAGGCCGTCGACGCGCTGTTCGACAACGGCCGTCGCAGCAAGGCGATTCGTGGCCGCGGCAAGCGTCCGCTCAAGTCGCTGTCCGACATGCTCAAGGGCAAGCAGGGCCGGTTCCGCCAGAACCTGCTCGGCAAGCGCGTGGACTACTCGGGCCGCTCGGTCATCGTCGTCGGTCCGGAGCTCAAGCTGCACCAGTGCGGCCTGCCCAAGCTGATGGCGCTCGAGCTGTTCAAGCCGTTCATCATCCACAAGCTGGTCGACAAGGGGATCGCCGAGACGGTCAAGCGCGCCAAGAAGATCGTGGAGCGCGAGAGCCCCGAGGTCTTCGAGATCCTCGAGGAGATCATCCGCGACCACCCGGTGCTCCTGAACCGTGCGCCGACGCTGCATCGCCTGGGCATCCAGGCGTTCGAGCCGGTGCTCGTGGAAGGCAAGGCCATCCGCATCCACCCGCTCGTCTGCGCGGCGTTCAACGCCGACTTCGACGGCGACCAGATGGCCGTGCACGTGCCGCTCTCGTTCGAGGCCCAGCTCGAGGCGCGCCTGCTCATGCTCTCGAGCAACAACATCCTCAAGCCGTCCGACGGCCGCCCGGTGGCGGAACCGTCGCAGGACATCGTGCTCGGCTGCTACGTCGCCACCAAGGCGCCGTACGGGTTCGACAAGATGGAGCCGAAGGGCCGCTACATGAACGTGGGCGAGGTCGAGATGGAGCTCGGTGTCGGCCGCGGCGTGACGCACCAGACGGCCATCATGTTCTGGGTCGAGGACCAGGCCGGCGCCCGCTGGGAGAAGACGACCATCGGTCGCGCGCTGTTCAACGCGATCATCCCGAAGGAGCTGGGCTTCAAGAACCACGACATGAAGAAGAAGGCGCTGTCGGAGCTCGTGTTCGAGAGCTACCGCTTCGCCGGCCTCTCCGCGACGGTGCAGTTCCTGGATCGCCTGAAGGAGTTCGGGTTCGCCAACGCCACGCGCGGCGGCGTCTCCATCGGCATCGAGGACCTCCACATCCCGCGCGAGAAGGAGACCATCCTGAAGGAGGCAAGCGAGCGCGTCGAGCGCTTCCAGCGCGCCTACCAGACCGGCAACATCACGAACGGCGAGCGCTACAACAAGGTCATCGACACCTGGACGCACGCGAACTCCGACGTCGCCGACGCCATGGTCAAGGCCATGCGCGAGAGCAAGCAGGGGTTCAACCCGGTGTTCATGATGTTCGACTCCGGCTCACGCGGTAGCCGCGACCAGATCCGCCAGCTGGCGGGCATGCGCGGCCTCATGGCGAAGCCGCAGAAGAAGCTCACGGGAGGCATCGGCGAGATCATCGAAAGCCCGATCAAGTCGAACTTCCGCGAGGGCCTCAGCCCGCTCGAGTACTTCACGTCGACGCACGGCGCCCGCAAGGGTCTGGCGGACACGGCGCTCAAGACGGCCGACGCGGGCTACCTGACGCGCCGCCTCGTGGACGTCGCGCAGGACGTGACGATCGCCGAGGAGGATTGCGGCACCATCATGGGCCTCGTCGTCGGCGCGCTGAAGGAAGGCGAGGACGTGATCGAGCCGCTGGCCGAGCGCATCGTCGGCAACGTGGCGGCCGAGGACATCGAGGATCCGCACGAGACCGACGAGTCGGGTCGTCCGACCATGCTCGCCGAGGCGGGTGAGCTGATCAGCGAGGAAGTCGCGCAGTCCATCGAGGATTCCGGGCTGGAGACGGTCAAGATCCGCAGCGTCCTCACCTGTGAGGCGAAGCGCGGGCTGTGCCGCATGTGCTACGGGCGCAACCTGGCGACCATGCAGATGGTCGACATCGGCGAGGCGGTCGGCATCATCGCCGCGCAGTCGATCGGCGAGCCGGGCACGCAGCTGACGCTCCGCACCTTCCACATCGGCGGCACGGCGGCTCGTATCGCCGAGCAGACGGCGCGGAAGAGCAAGGTGGCGGGCAAGATCGAGTACTCGGACCGCCTGGTGTACGTCACGAACCGCGAAGGCCAGCAGATCGTGACCGGGTACGAAGGCGAGATCATCATCCGGAATTCGGCGGACCCGAACTCCGCGGTCGGCGCGCGGCTGCAGGTGCCGCTCGGCGCGATCCTCATGATGAAGGACCATGAGGAAGTGCGGAAGGACCAGGTCATCTTCACGTGGGATCCGTACTCCAACCCGATCATCGCCGACGTCGAGGGCACGATCCGCTTCGTGGAGCTGGTGGAGGACGAGTCGGTGTCCGAGGAGCTCGACGAGCTCACCGGGCTGCGCCAGCGCGTCGTGATCGAGGACCGCGAGAAGAAGCTGCACCCGCACATCGAGATCTGGTCGAAGGGCGCGAAGGAGAAGAAGATTCGCGACTTCGTCATCCCGGTGGGCGCGCAGCTGACGATCGAGGACGGGGCGGCGGTGTTCCCCGGCGACACGATCGCGAAGCTCGGGCGTGAAGCGTACAAGACCCGCGACATCACGGGCGGCCTGCCGCGCGTGGCGGAGCTGTTCGAGGCGCGCAAGCCCAAGGATCCGGCGACCATCTCGGAGATCGACGGCGTCGTCCGGTTCGGCGACATCAAGCGCGGCAAGCGCGAGATCTTCGTGCAGCCCGTCAAGGGCGGCTCGGGTCCCGACCAGTTCTCGCAGGACGAGCAGGCCGAGCCGCAGCTGTATGAAGTCGCGGCCGGCAAGCACCTCCGGGTGCACGAGGGCGACCGCGTGCGTGCTGGAGACCGTCTCTCCGAGGGCCCGGTGAACCCGCACGACATCCTGCGCATCAAGGGCGCGCGGGCCGTGCAGGAATACCTGCTCAACGAGGTGCAGGAGGTCTATCGCCTGCAGGGCGTGAAGATCAACGACAAGCACATCGGCGTGATCGTCCGCCAGATGCTCCAGAAGGTCCGCGTGATGGAAGCGGGCGAGACGGAGTTCCTCGAGGGCGAGCATGTCGACAAGCAGGTCTTCCGCGACGAGAACGACCGGATGAAGAAGCGGAAGGAAGCCCCGTCCACGGCGGAGCCCCTCCTGCTCGGCATCACCAAGGCCTCGCTCACCACGCAGTCGTTCATCTCGGCCGCCTCCTTCCAGGAGACGACCCGGGTCCTCACCGACGCGGCCATCCGCGGCGCGAAGGACGACCTGCTGGGCCTGAAGGAGAACATCATCATCGGGCACCTCATCCCGGCGGGCACTGGCATGTATCGCTACCAGGACGTGGAGCTCGAGGGTCTGGAAGTGCCGGCGCCGGCGGAGCTTCCGCCGCTGCCGGATGCGCTCCCGAACGTCTTCTCCATGGCGGACGAGGACGAGTTCCCGGCCTCCGCACGGAGCGGAGCAGGGAAGGGCGCGATCTAGCAGGTGCGTGACCCGGGACCGGCGCCTTGGCGTCGGCCCGGTAATACGGGACCGGCGCCTTGGCGTCGGCCCGGTAGCAAACAGAACGGCCCGGGCAGCGATGCCCGGGCCGTTCGTGCGTTCGGGCCGACCGTGGGCCGATGTGACGGCGGCGCTCACGGCAGGGTGCTATGCGGGTTCATCCAGATGTTTGCCCTTCGCGCAGGCGGCTGATAGAATCGATCCGTACCCTTGTGGCCGGCGCGAGCGGCGGGATAAGATTGTCGCCGAATCCGTCCGTTCTCCATGCGACTCCCGGTCCGATCCGTCGATCGGACCCCGTCCCTGGCTGGCCCCGCCACCCGCTCCACACCCCGTCCCACCGTACGACGCTGACGTCCCTTCCGCCCTGGCTCGCGGTGGCCCGGCGTCGCTCGCTCCACTTCCGGCAGTCCATCGCGGGAATCGCTCGTGACACCGGCCCGCTCGTGCGCACGCGGGCCGCAGGTGCCTGACTCACCGTTCACAAGAACCCGGTACACGTCATTATGAAGAAGAGATTGCTCATGGTGTTCATGGGGCTTTTCCTTTTCGCTGCGCAGGCGTTCGCGCAGCAGAAAACGGTTACCGGGAGAGTGACCGATGAGCAGGGTGCTCCCCTGCCCGGCGCCTCGGTGGTGATCAAGGGAACGCTCACCGGCACCACCACGGGCGCGGGGGGCACCTACAGCATCCGCGTCGCCACGGGGCAGGTGCTCCAGTTCCGCTTCATCGGCACCTCGCCGGTCGAGCGCACCGTCGGGGCCGACAACGTCCTGAACGTCCAGCTCCGCCGCCAGCCCACCTCGCTCGACGCCGTCGTCGTCACCGCCCTCGGCCAGACGACCCAGCAGCGCGCGCTCGGCACCTCGGAGCAGACCGTCGCCGGCCCCGAGATCGCCCAGACGCGCCGCGAGAACTTCGTGAACGCCCTGCAGGGCCGCGTCGCCGGCGTGAACGTCACCAGCACCTCCGGCACCCCCGGCGCCTCGTCGTCCATCACGATCCGCGGCGTCAGCTCCATCAGCAGCAGCAACCAGCCGCTGATGGTCGTGGACGGCCTGCCGATCGACAACAAGACGATGAACTCCAACGTCCTCGCGTCGGATGCGCCGGGCTCCCCCACCGCCTTCAACAACCGCGGCCTGGACTTCACCAACCGCGCGGCCGACATCAACCCGGAAGACATCGAGTCCATCACGGTCCTCAAGGGACCGGAGGCCGCCGTGCTCTACGGCATCGATGCGGCGAACGGCGCCATCATCATCGTCACCAAGCGCGGTCGCGCCGGCGGCGGGGTGGAGTACAGCAACAGCTTCCGCGTCGACAAGCCAGGCAACGCGCCGAGCGTGCAGCACATCTTCAGCCCCACGCCGACGATCACCGGGACGTTCACCTACTTCGGCCCGCAGTACGCCGACAGCACCACCTTCTACGACAACATCGCGGGCTTCTTCCGCACCGGCTTCACCCAGCAGCACAACCTGTCGCTCAACGGCGCGGCCCCCGACAACCGGATCAACTATCGCGTGTCGTCCGCGCTGCTCCGGCAGCAGGGCGTGATCCCGGGCGCCGACTACGCCCGCGTGAACCTCACGGGTGCATCGCAGGCCCAGGTCACGAGCTGGCTGAATGCCGACCTGTCCATGATGTACAGCAACTCGGACAACAACCAGGTCTTCAAGGGTGACAACGGGCCGCTCCTCGGCCTCCTCGTCTACCCGTCCACGGACAACGCGTCCAACTACCTGACGCCCGGTGGCGTCCGGCGCCGGTACTCGAACCTCTCGGCCGGCGCGGAGCTGGACAACCCGTACTTCAACGTCGCCAAGAACGGCATCAACGCCCGCAACAACCGCATCAACAGCAACCTGAGCCTGACCGTCACGCCGTTCACGTGGGGCAACCTGAACACCCGCATCGGCGCGGACTACTACACGAACCAGAACCAGATCGTCCGCAATCCCGAGAGCGTGCTCGGGGTCAACCAGAACGGCCTGCTCGACGTCGCGAACGACGTCACCCGCAACATCACCGCGCAGACCCTCCTGAACTTCAACAGCCATCCGCTCGGCCACGGCGTCTCGATCAGCGGGCTGGTGGGCAATGCGCTGTACGACCAGAAGTCGACGGTGGACGCGCTCCAGGGTGCCAACTTCCTGGATCCGAACTTCATCTCGGTCAACAACACCTACAGCCGCACCGGCCGCACCACGATCTCGCAGCGCCGCCTCGTCGGCGTGCTGGGGCGCGCGGTGCTGGACTACAAGAACTACCTCTACCTCACGATGGACGGCCGGAACGACTGGACGTCGACCATCCCGCAGGAGCGCAACTCGTTCTTCTACCCCGGCGTCTCCACGAGCTTCGTCTTCACGGACGCGTTTCCGGCGCTGCAGAAGTACCTGACGAGCGGCAAGCTGCGCGGCGGCTACGCGAAGGTGGGCCGTGACGCGCGCCCGTATGCCTACGTGCCCGCGCTCGAGTTCAAGAACACCTCCAACGGCGGCTACGGCTACGGCTTCACCGGCCCGAACTTCAAGCTCAAGCCGGAGTTCGCCGCCTCGTCCGAGATCGGCACGGAGCTGAGCTTCCTCGATGACCGCCTCGGCATCGACGCCACGGTCTACCGGAAGACCACCACCGACCAGATCGTCAACGACATCCGTGGCAGCTACGCTACCGGCTTCATCCTGTTCAACCTCAACGGCGCCTCCACGGAGAACAAGGGTCTCGAGCTGACCGTCCGCGGCACGCCGGTGCGGCACACCGACTTCACCTGGGACGTGCAGGCCAACTACGAGCGCGCCCGTGGCCGCACCACGGCGCTGCCGAACTCGCTCCCCGAGTCGTACGTCTCCGACACCTGGCTCTACGGCAACGTCCGCAACGGCACGCAGCCGGGCCTGTCCACGCTGTCGCTCACCGGCCTGTACTACCTGCGCAACAACCAGGGCCAGCTGCTCATCGATCCCACGACCGGCCTGCCCCTGCGCTCGAGCACCTTCGTCGACGCGGGCTACGACCGCCAGCCCAACTACACGGTCGGCCTGTCGAACAACTTCCGCTACAAGCGTGCCTCGCTCAGCTTCCTCTTCGACTTCCGCCGCGGTGGCGACGTCTTCAACGCCACGCAGCACTACCTGACGACCAAGGGCCTCACGGCGGAGACCCTCGACCGCAACACCCCGCGCGTCATCGCCGGCGTCATCCGTGACGGCAAGGAGAACTCGTCCACGCCCACCCCGAACAACATCGTGGTGACCCCGGCGGCGCAGACGAACTACTACACGGCGATGAGCGAGGAGCTGTTCATCGAGAAGAACATCAACTGGGTCCGCCTGCGCGACGTCACGCTGAACGTCGGCCTGCCCGAGCGGCTCGTCCGCAATGCCAGCGTCTTCATCACCGGCACCGACCTGTTCCTGGCCACCAACTACACCGGGCTGGATCCCGTGGTCAACGGCAACAGCGCGGCGGTCGGCGGCTCCGGCGGCACGGGCATCGACTTCGGCAACTTCCCGATGCCGCGCGGCCTGAACGTCGGCCTGCGGATGGGCTTCTGATGCGCCACCTGATTGCCCGCGTCGGCCGTGCCCTCACCGGCCGTCGCACCAGCCAGCCCCCAACGCGACCCACTTCGTTCACTGAGAAGCCGATGAAGAAGCGATTTGCCGTCCTGCTGGCGGGCCTGCTGTGCCTGCCGGTCGGCTGCCAGAACTACCTGGACGTCAACACCAACCCGAACGCCCCACAGACCGCCGCGGCGAACCTGTACCTCGCGCCGATGCTGCACTGGATGGTCACGGCGCCGCAGTACGACGGCCGCTTCGTGGGGCGTTACACCCAGCAGTGGACCGTGCCCGGCACGGTGCTGAGCACGTGGGACCGCATGGGCTACGACCCCTCCAGCGACAACGGCGCCGAGCAGTGGCGCGACGTCTACTGGTCCCTGGGCCAGAACCTGGCCGACATGAACGCCAAGGCCGAGGCCGAGCAGCGCTGGGACGTACTGGGCGTGGGCCAGGTGCTGAAGGCGTGGGGCTGGCAGGCGATCACCGACCTGCACGGCGAGATCATCATCAAGCAGAGTCTCGACCCCACGCGCACCACCTTCGACTACGACACCCAGGAGTACGCGTACTTCGCGGTGGACAGCCTGCTCAAGGTCGCGATCACCAACCTGGCGCGCACCGACGGCGCGGTGGACCCGGTCTTCCTGGCCAAGGGCGACAAGATCTACAACGGAAACCGCGCGAAGTGGACCAAGCTGGCATACGGGCTGCTGGCCCTGAACCACAACCACTACTCCAACAAGTCGACGTACAACCCGGCGGACGTGATCGCCCTGGTGGACAAGTCGTTCGCGAGCAACGCCGACGACGCGCTCATGCAGTACCCGGCGACGAGCGCGGCCGACCTGGCCGACTACAACTTCATCGGTCGCACGCGCAACAACGTCACGACGTACCGGCAGACGCAGTTCGTGGTCAAGCTGATGGACGGAACGGATTTCGGCGCCGTGGATCCGCGCATGAGCCGGATGCTCGCCATCGATTCGGCCGGCGTGAAGTACACCGGGCTGGATCCGAACGTGATCGGCTTTGGCGCGCTCGCCGCTCCCCAGCAGCCGCGGAACTTCTTCGGCTACGTCGGCACGGGTGGCCTGGCGCAGCCGGGCCGGTACCTGTTCGACGACAAGGCGCGCATCCCGGTCATGACGTACTCGCAGCTCCAGTTCGTGAAGGCGGAGGCGGCGTACCGCATGGGTGACAAGCCCACCGCGTTCACGGCGTACCGCAACGGCGTGTCGTCGCACATCGACTTCGTGAACGCGCGCAACCTGGACAACAACCAGTCGCCGTCCCAGATCAGCGCCGCCGAGAAGGCGGCGTACCTCGCATCGTCCGCGGTGTCGCAGACCCCCGCGACGCTCACGCTCACGCAGATCATGTCCCAGAAGTACATCGCCCAGTGGGCGTGGGGACACAACGAGCTGTGGATGGACATGCGCCGGTACCACTACACCGATCTGGACCCCGCGAGCGGCACGCAGGTGTACCCGAACTTCGCCCCGCCCACCAACCTGTATCCCGACAATGGCGGCAAGGTGGTGCAGCGCATCCGCCCTCGCTACAACTCCGAGTACGTGTGGAACGTGCCCGGCCTGACCGCCATCGGCGGCCTGGCGCTGGACTATCACACGAAGCCGATGTGGATCACTCTCCCATGATCAGCCCCATGACCCGATACGGATCCATCGCGGTGCTCCTCTGCGCCGCGACGCTCTCGGCCTGCGACAAGAACGGGCTGCAGGAGCTCGTGACGACGCCCGCCGCCGCCAACATCAAGTTCTTCAACTTCGGGGTCAACGCGCCCGGGGTGAACTTCTATGCCGACGGCGCGAAGATGACCGCCATCTCGTCCACCACCGGCACCGAGTCGACGACGGGCACCGTGTACGGCAGCGCCGGCAACGGCGGGCTCTACTCGAGCATCACCCCCGGGCAGCACGTGCTGTCCGGGAAGATCGCGGCCGCGACCGACAAGGACCTGGCCATCTCGAACTTCACGGCCACCCTGGACAACGGGAAGTACTACTCCCTGTACCTGAGCGGCTTCTACAACACCAGCACGAAGACCTCCGATTCGTTCCTGATCGAGGACAACTTCGGCGCCACGATCGATTTCTCGGCGGCGTACGTGCGGCTCGTGAACGCCAGCTCCAACTCGGCGCCGCAGACGCTGATCATCACCGCCACGACGGTCGACAGCACGCGGACGACCGTCGGCGGTCCGGTCGCCTACAAGAGTGCGGGCGCCTTCACCCCGGTGCCGGGCGGCGTGTACGACATCGCGACGAGGAACACCGGCAGCACCACGAACCTCTTCGTCCGGACCGGCGTGAGCTTCGCGGTGGGCCGGGTCTACACGGTGTCGACCCGCGGCGACGTGACGGTCACGTCGACCACGGCGGCGAACCGCCCGCTCCTGGACGTCACGGCCAACCGGTAGCGTCGGCATCCCTCGGCACGACGAAAGCCCCGGCGCCCGCCGGGGCTTTCTGCCTTTCAGCCCTGATCGCGCCCCGAGCGGACGTGACTGGCCCCTCAGCCGAAACGGGCAAACGATCGAACGGAGGGGAGGGACGAGGACGGATGACGCCCTCGGGCTGGCCCTTCAGGGATGGGTACAGCGCCACACCCCAAAACACTCCCGTGAGTCTTGGATCCTGCAGGGCCCGGATCGGCGCGCCGTGGCCGGCCCGAGGGACGTCTCCGTCCGGATCCGTCTCTTCCGTTCAATCGTCTGCCCCCCTCGACTGAGGGCCCAGACAGGGTCCGCTCGGCTGAGGGGCCAGAGGTCCAGGGGCCCGGAAGGGCCGCCGGCGCCCCTCCATTGACCCAACCCCCCGTCCCAGCTTAGCTTACGAGTCTGTTCCGTGCCGCCTCGTTCGGAGGCGATCCACGTAGATGCAGATCGACGAACATCATCAGGTAGAATGCCGACGATTAACCAGCTGGTCCGGCAGTCGCGCCGAGACCTGGCGCGCAAGGAAAAGGCGCCGGCGCTGAAGGCGAACCCGCAGAAGCGGGGCGTCTGCACGCGCGTCTACACCACGACCCCCAAGAAGCCGAACTCCGCGCTGCGCAAGGTTGCGCGCGTGCGCCTGACGAACGGCTTCGAAGTCACCGCCTACATTCCGGGCGAAGGCCACAACCTGCAGGAGCACTCCATCGTGCTCATTCGCGGCGGCCGAGTGAAGGACCTTCCGGGCGTGCGTTATCACATCGTTCGCGGCACCCTCGACGCTTCCGGCGTCAACGGCCGCAACCAGAGCCGCTCGAAGTACGGCACGAAGAAGCCGAAGCCGGGCCAGGCCGCGAAGACCGCTGGAAAGGGAGGTAAGAAGTGAGCCGCCGCAAGAGCGCCGTGAAGCGCACCGTCCTGCCGGACGCCCGCTACGACAGCCAGACCGTTTCGAAGTTCATCAACGTCCTGATGTACCAGGGCAAGAAGGCGACGGCCGAGCGCATCTTCTACGGGGCGATGGACCTCGTGGAGAACCGCACCAGCCAGCCGGGCGTGAACATCTTCAAGCAGGCCCTGACGAACCTGAAGCCGGTCGTCGAGGTGAAGAGCCGCCGCGTCGGCGGTGCGACGTACCAGGTGCCGGTGGAAGTGCGTCCGGAGCGCCGCACGGCGCTCGCGATGCGCTGGCTCATCAGCTACTCGCGCGATCGCAACGAGAAGTCGATGCCGGAGAAGCTGGCCGCCGAAGTCATCGCCGCGAGCAAGGGCGAGGGCAACGCGGTGAAGAAGAAGGAAGACACGCACCGCATGGCCGACGCGAACAAGGCGTTCGCGCACTATCGCTGGTAGTCGTCCGCTGCACCCTGCATGAACTCGAACCCCGCTCGGCCACTGCGCCGAGCGG
>JAQBPZ010000356.1 GCA_028287225.1 Gemmatimonadota bacterium | reverse complement strand
CCGTGGCAGACGACGGCGCCATCCAGCTCGTGCACCTCGCGGCCGGCCGCCGCATCGACGACCTGCTCTCGCTGGAGCACGAGCGAGACGTCGGCGACCTGTACACCCCCGCCATCCGCGAGTCGCTCGGCACGCTGCCGTTCAGCCATGCCGAGCCCACGCTCTACGGACCGCTGCGCGGCGAGATCACGCTGCGGTTCACCGACGGCAGCGGAGACAGCGTGATCTCGCTGCGGCTGCAGCTCGACGCCGGCCTCGCCGCGCTGAAGTGCCACGTGGACGGCACGAACCGATACACCGACGTCCGGCTGCGCGCCCGGTTCGCGCTCGGCGTGGGCGACGACGCGCGCACGTTCGCGGACGCGGCGTTTCATCCGGTGGAGCGGACGCCGCTCGTGGTACCGCCGGCCGACGCCGCCATGGAGCACGTCGTGCGCACGTCGCCGCTGCACCGCTACGTGAGCCGCTTCGGAGCGCTCGGCGCGGCCACGCTGGTCTCCGATGGGCTCGCGGAGTACGAGAGCGTCGCGCATGGAAGCGTCGCCGTGACACTGCTGCGCGCGGTGGGCGAGCTGTCGCGCGTCGATCTGCCGGAGCGACCCGGTCACGCAGGCTGGCCGGCGCCCACGCCGGCCGCGCAGGGGCAGGGGGCGTGGCAGGCTAGTTTCGCCGTGGCCCTCCACGGCCCGGACACGCCGGCGCAGCGCGACACGATCGAGCGTCTCGCGGAGGATGTCCTGCTGCCGCTCACGGGTGGCACGCTGCGCTCCAACCTGCTCCCGTCGCGCATCGCCGGCGGCCTGGAGCTGCAGGGCGAGGGCCTCGCCCTGAGCGCGGTGATGCCCGCGCAGCGCGCCGGCTGGGTCGTGCTGCGATGCGTGAATCGACGCGCCGAGGCGGTGAAGGGCCGGTGGGTGTTCACGCAGCCGGTGGTGGAAGCGTTCGTCGCGCGGCTCGATGAAACCCCTGGGGCGGCACTGGCGGTGAATGCGGGGGGTATTGAATTCGACGCTGCGCCGATGGAGATCGTCACGATCGTTGCGCGTCCATGAAGGCACGGCCGCAACTGACGCACCTCGTACATGGTACAAGGCACGGATGTCGTGTTGTTCTCAGCCCTCTCCCGCGAGCCGGTCCCGCAACGCGTCTCCGAGCACGCTCGTCGCCAGCACCGTGAGCACCAGGGCGATGCCCGGCGCGAGCGAGACCCACGGCGCCACCACCAGCAGATCGCGCCCGCCCGCGATCATGTTCCCCCAGCTCGGCGCGGGCGGCTGGATGCCGAGTCCGAGGAAGGACAGCCCCGACTCCAGCAGGATGGCGTTGCCCACGCCGAGCGTGGTGGCCACGATGGCGGGGCCGATGGCGTTGGGCAGCACGTGGCGCCACAGCACGCGCCAGCCCGTCGCGCCGAGCGCCTGCGCGGCCGGCACGTAGGGCCGCTCGCGAACGGCCACCACCTCGGCGCGGACCAGGCGCGCCACCCCCATCCATCCGGTGGCCACCAGCACCGTCATGATGGTGGCGAGGCCCGGCTGCCAGAGCGCGACGCCCACGAGGAGGAGGACGAGCCGCGGCAGCGCGAGCAGCACGTCCGCGAGTCCCAGGACCGCGCGCTCGGTGAGCCCGCCGCGCCAGCCGGCCAGAGCGCCTGCCAGCGTGCCGAGCGCGCCGGAGAGCACCGCGCCCACGATGCCCACGAGCAGGGAGAGCCGTCCAGCCAGCAGCATCCGAGCGGCCAGGTCGCGGCCGAACCGGTCGGTGCCCAGGAGGTGCAGGCCGCCATGCGCGTCTCGCCCGAACGGGGCCACCAGCCGTCGGGCCAGCACGTCGTCGATCCGCAGCGGGTCGCGTGCGAGCAGCGGGACGACCACCACGGCGACCACGACGGCCGCGAGCGACCAGGCGGCGAGCCGCTCCGCGCGCGGCACGGAACGCATCGTCATGTGCGCAGCCGTGGATCGGCCCACGGCAGCAGCAGCTCGGCGGCGAGGTTGGCGAGAATCACGATGGCTGCATACGCCGCGGCGCTCCCCAGCACCACGGGGTAGTCGCGCGCCACGATGGCGGTGACCATCAGCCGTCCCATGCCGGGCCAGCCGAAGATCGTCTCGATGAACACCGAGCCGGCCACCGTGCCGGGGAGGGCCAGCGCGAAGAGCGTCACGAGGGGCGCACGGAGGTTGGCGAGCAGGTGCCGACGCAGCGCGGCCACCTCGCCCAGCCCCTTGGCGCGCGCGGTGCGCATCCAGTCGCTGTCCACCAGGTCCACGGCGCCGGCGCGTGCGTACCGCGCCACGCCGGCTGCACCGATGGCCGCGAGCAGCGAGACGGGGAGGATGGAGTGGCGCGCGAGGTCGGCGAGATGCGCCATGCCCGCGAGCTCGATGCCGGGCGTCGTCATTCCCACTGCCGGCAGGCGCATCCACATCGGCATGCCCAGCGTGCTCGCCAGGTAGGTGAAGCACGCGATGGCACCGAGCCCCAGCCAGTACGCGGGCGATGCCACGAGCAGCACCGAGAGCCCGGTGAGCGAGAGGTCGAGGCGCGTGCCCCGGCGCGCCGCCTGCAGCAGGCCCACCCCGATCCCGATGATGAACGAGAGCGCGAGCGAGGCCGCGCCCAGCGCCAGCGACACCGGCAGCGCGTCGCCGAGCACCGCCGCGACCGGGCGTCGCTCCACGAAGCTCGTCCCCAGGTCGCCGCGCAGCGTCGTGCCGAGCCAGCGCGCATATTGTGTCGCGATCGGCCGGTCCAGCCCCATGGACGTGCGGAGCTGCGCCGCCTGCGCGCGCGTCGCGCCCGGGGGGAGCAGGAAGGTGGACGGGTCGCCCGGCGCGAGCCGCAGCAGCACGAAGGTGAGCGAGAGCACGCACCAGTACAGCACGAGCATCCGCGCGAGGGCGCCAGTGATTCGTCGGAAGGGCACGCGGTGATATCGCATCGGTGCGCGGTGGCGTCAACGC
>JAQBPZ010000263.1 GCA_028287225.1 Gemmatimonadota bacterium | reverse complement strand
CCGCGCCGCGGCCGCCGCCACGGCCGCGGCGATGGAACGCGCCTTCGCGCCACGCGCCGAGCTGCGCAGCGTCGCGACCGGCGGCACGGTGGTGTGCCGATGCGAGGACGTGACGCTGGGGGCGATGGAGGCGCGCTGGACCATGCGACAGGCCAAGCTCTACACCCGCGCCGGCATGGGTCCCTGCCAGGGGCGCATCTGTGGCCCGGCGCTCGAATTCCTTCTCGGATGGCCCTCGGACACGGTCCAGGTCCCGACGGAGCCGGCACTTCTCTCCACCCTACTCGCGGACGCGGCCGATCGGGCTGCGGCTCCGCACCACCAAGGAGCATCTGCATGATGAAGCAGCGTGACTGGCGCGGCGTGTTCCCGGCGATCACCACCCCGTTCCGCCCTGACCTGTCGGTGGATCACGAGGCACTCGCGGAGCACGTCTCCTGGTTGATCGAGACCGGGTGCGTCGGGATCGTCGCGCTCGGGTCCCTTGGCGAAGCGCAGACGCTCACGAGCGACGAGAAGATCGCGATCCTCGCCACCTGCCGGCGGGCGCTGTCGCCGAACGTGCCCGTGATCGCCGGCATCGCCGGTCTGAGCACCGTGGGCTGCGTCTCTCTCGCGCGCCGCGCGGTCGACGTCGGGTGCGACGGCATCATGGCACTGCCCTGCTACGTCTACAAGGGCGACTGGCGCGAGACGAAGGCGCACTACAGCGCCGTGATCGACGCCACGCCGCTCAGCTGCATGCTCTACAACAACCCCGTGGCGTACGGGGTCGACGTCACCCCGGACCAGGTCGCGGAGCTCGCGCAGCGGCACGAGAACCTGCACGCGATCAAGGAGTCGAGCGGCGACGTGCGCCGCGTCACGGCGCTGCGCGAACGATTGGGCGACCGGCTCGCGATCTTCGCCGGCATGGACGACATGATTCTCGAGAGCATCCCGATGGGCGCCGTGGGCTGGATCGCCGGTCTCGTCAACGCCTTTCCCGAGGAGTCGGTGCGGCTCGTCGAGCTCGGCCTCGCCGGCCGGATGCAGGAGGCGCGCGAGCTGTACGAGTGGTTCCTGCCCCTGCTGCGGCTCGACACGGTGCCGAAGTTCGTACAGCTCATCAAGCTCGCGCAGGCCGAGACCAGTCACGGCTCGGCGACCGTGCGGCCTCCGCGGCTCGAGCTGGAGGGCGCGGAGCTCGCGGAGGCGCAGGCGCTGATCCGGAGCAGCATCGCGACCCGGGCCGCGCCGGCGGCGGCCGGCACGCCCCTCACCGCTCGCGTCTGAGATCGTGCTCCCCAGACGCGAGGGCGCGGAACGTGGTGAATCGAATGCCGGCGCCTCAGCGCGCGGGCATGCCGTTGCGCTGCGCCGCGGCCTTCTCGACGAGCCGACGAAGCTCCTTGATCGGCTCGGGACTGTCGTCCACCTGCAGCCGGAGCACGACGTCGTTGTGCAGCCACACGCCGGCATCCTTCTTCACGATGACCATGGCGGCCGACTGCATCCCGCGCTTGTCGCCGCCGGCCAACTGCCCCGCTTCGAGCGCGGCGAGCAGCCGGAGCGAGAGATGGCCTGTGGTGCCCTCGAATGCTGCGACCATCGCGTTGACGACCTCGGGGCCCGCCAGGATGTTGCCCTGCGCGGTGCAGAAGCGGCCCTGCTTGTCGCCGGCCCACGGCGTGGCCTTCGGCCCCGTGAAGGCCGCAACGTTGCCCGCCGCGTCCATGACGGCGAATTGCCGGCCCTGCTTGGACCAGTCGGTGGGCCGCGGATCAACATCGCTCTCCCAGATCCGCCTGACGATGTCGGCGGGCTTCATGCCGGCGCGGAGCATCGTGATGGCCTGTGGTCCGTAGCTGACGTCGACGATCGCCTGGGTCGCGGCGACACCCACGCCCGCCTCGGCCGAGAGCACGCCGTTGCCGACGCTGAAGACGCGCGACTGGACAGCACCGCCCACTTCACCCGTGGCCGGATCGTAGCCGAGGATCGAGAAGGTGGCGACGGGAGGCCACGGACGCGCCACGGCATGCGCCGACGAGCTGTCCTGCGCCTGCGCGAACGCCGCGGTGAACAGCAGTGCGGTGACGGCGAGCCTCAGTGGTCGAACGCGAAGCCGAAGTAATCCTGTGCCCATGAGCAGCCCCCGGAGAAGTGTGGCGAGTTCGCAACTTCGTGCGCAGTTTCACATGGAGATAGACGCGGGACGTTCGCGTGGCAAGCATCGTCGTCCGAATGGTGCATTCGCGTTCGTCGTGCAGTTCCTTGCGGATCATCGCCGCGCGAGGTACGCTCCCCGCGTCCGCCGGTCTGCCGTCGACGCGGGCGCGGGCCCCCCGCACTCCGCGTGCGCCATGCGATCGCTCGCCTTCGCGCTCCTCCTCCTCCTCCCGTCGCTCACCTGGGCGCAGTCCGCGGCCGACTCGACGGTGTTCCGCGACCGCCTGCGAATCTATTACGTGGGCTATCCGGTCGGGTGGGAAAAGTACGAGCTCACGCGCACGGCAGGCGGGTATCGCTACGCGGCGGATCTCGACTTCTCGGATCGCGGCCGGCGCACGCATCTCGTCGCCACCGCGACCACCCGAGCCGATTTCTCGCCGGTGCACCTCGACATCGTGCGCGTCACGGACAGCACCCAGGTCGTGGAGACTCGCATCGATGCCTCGGATGTCCGCGCCCACGTGCTGTCGCGCGGGCACGAGGCGGACGTCAGCCTTCCCGCACTCGCGGTGGCCATCGGCGGTGCGACGCCCGTGTCGCAGCACCTCCTGCTGCTGCGCTACTGGGCGCGTCATGGCCGGCCGCGCACCTTTGCGGCGGTGCCCGGCGATCCGACGAACGTGCTGGCGATCAGATACCGTGGGCGCGACACGCTGTCCGCCGTCGCCCACCACGAAGTGCTCGACCGATACGCCATCGATGGCGTGACCTGGGGCGTGGAGTCGGCCTGGCTCGACCGCTCCGGGCACCTTGCCGCGCTGTCGACGACCGGCGGCGGCCTGACGCTGGACGCCGTGCGCGAGGGGCTGGAGCCGTCGCTGCCGGCACTGATGGCGAGCGGGACCCGGGACCGGATGTCGGATCTCGCGCAGCTCACGCGCACGGTGCGGCCCATGGCGACGGGCACCATCGCGCTGGTCGGCGCCACGCTGATCGACGGCACCGGCGCGCCCCCCGTACGCGATGCCACCGTCATCGTGGCCAACGGCGCCATCGTGCGCGCGGGGCCCCGTTCCAGCACGGCGGTGCCGCGCGGCGCACGCACGATCGACGTCGCCGGCAAGACCATCATGCCCGGCCTGTGGGACATGCACACGCATGTCATGCAGATGGAATGGGCGCCGGTCTACCTCGCGGCCGGCGTCACGACGGTGCGGGACATGGGAAACAACGAGTACTTCATCGTTCCGTTCCGCGATGCGATCGCCGCGCATCGTACGCTCGGCCCGCGCGTCCTCGTCGCCGGTCTGGTGGATGGCGGAGGGCCCGATGCATTCGGCGCCGTCAACGCGACCACGCCGGACGAAGGACGAGCGGTCGTCCGGAAGTATCACGACCTCGGCTTCGAACAGATCAAGCTGTACGACCTCGTGTCGCCGTCCGTGGTCGGCGCGATCATCAGGGAGGCGCATCGACTCGGCATGACGGTGACGGGGCACGTGCCGCGCGCACTCGGCCTGCTCGCCTCCGTCGACTCCGGCATGGACCAGATCGCACACCTCCCGATTCGCGGCGACGTCGCGTCGGACAGCGTCCGAATGCAGATCGCGTCGCTCGCGCGGCACGGGACGGTCGTGGATCCCACGGCGTCCTGGGGCGAGCTGCTGCAGCACTCGACCGCGCAGCCCGTCGCCGAGCTCATTCCACGCGTCGTGACCCTCCCCCCCGTGCTGAGGCAGCGGGTGATGGCGATGGGGATCGCGACGAGCGATACGGCCACCGCGCATGCGCGGATGCGACGCACGCTCGGCCTCCTGCGTTCCCTGCACGACGCCGGGGTGCCACTCGTTGCCGGCACCGATGAAGGCGTGCCCGGTCTGAGCGTCTACCGCGAGATCGAGCTGTACGCGCATGCCGGGATCCCCGCAATCGATGCCCTCCGGGCGGCGACCGCCGTGCCTGCTCGCGTCATGCAGCTCGACCGGATGCTCGGTACCATCGAGACCGGCAAGCGCGCCGACCTGATCGTGCTCGATGCCAACCCGCTTGACGCAATCGAGAACATCGAGCGAGTGCGGCTCGTGATGAAGGATGGCACGCTGTATCGCTCGGCCGACCTCTGGCGCGCCGCGGGCTTCGTGACGCGCTAGCGTTGCCGCCGCAGCCCGACGCCACAGGGCACGGCGATTTGGTAGTGACTCGTACCATCCTGGAAGCTGTGTCTAGGTCGAGGGGAAAGTCCGATCCACCCGGTGTGCTCCTGCCCGTGCTCCAGCTGTCGTGTGCCGTTCACGCTCGCGAAGGACTCCCGCCAGTCCCACCAATGCAAGAGGACTCATGACTACCGGTCCCACACCGCTCCAGCGCCCGCGCCGATCCGGGGTCGGCCGAGCGACTCTCCTCGCCGCGCTGCTCGTTGCGCCGCTGTCCGTTCACGCCCAGCAGACCGGAATCGTGGTCGGCACCGTGACCGACGCGGGCAGCGGACAGCCGCTCGGCAACACGGCCATCGGTATCGTCGGCACCCGCATGGGAGCCAACACCGACGACCGCGGGCACTTCATCCTTCGAGGCGTGCGTTCCGGACCGGCAACGGTGCGCGCGCAGCGCCTCGGCTTCCGGCCGGCGCTCGCCCCGGTCGCCGTCCCGGCGGGCGATTCGGTCCGCGTCTCGTTGGCGCTGCAGGCGAGCGCCGTGACGCTCAGCGAGATCGTGACCACGGGAACGGGCGGCGCGGTCTCCAAGCGCGAGCTCGGCGCACCGATCGGCGTCGTGGACGCCAGCCGGATCAGCGAGGTCAAGCCATCCACCGATCTGGGGTCAATTCTCGAGGGCCAGGTGTCGGGCATGCGCTCGACGACGGTCGGCGGGGGTGTCGGCGGCGCGAAGGATCTTCGCGTGCGCGGCACGTCGAGCTTCACCCTCAACCAGCGCCCGGTGGTCTACGTGGACGGCGTCCGCGTGGATACCCGTGCCACCGATTGGACGGCGAGCCTGGGGAACCAGGCGTGCTGCAGCTTCAATGGCGGCACGGGCGAGGACCGCCTCTCCGACCTCAATCCCGACGACATCGATCACATCGAGGTGCTGAAGGGCGCCGCCGCGGCGACGCTCTACGGATCCGAGGCGTCGAACGGCGTGATCCAGGTGTTCACGAAGCACGGGAAGCAGGAGAGCGCTCCCCAGTGGACGCTGACCCTCGGTACCGGCTTCGACCGTCAGCGTCCGAACTACCAGACCCACCTGAACTCACAGTTCGCCGGTCCGGACGGGACCCGTGCGCTGGACATGAACCAGACGCTCATCAAGACGGGCCCCTTCCAGTCCTACAATGCCGAGGTCCAGGGGGGCGCCGGCAAGGCCACCTACTTCGTGTCCGGCGGCTACAGCAAGGAAGTGGGGAGCATCCAGCCCAACGACCAGAGCAAGGGCAACGTACGCCTGAACCTCAACTGGCAGGCGAGCAACAAGCTGACCTTCGACGTGCGCTCGGCATTCACCCGCGACTACATCAACGCGCTGCAGTCGGGCAACAACTGGGCGTCGCTCACGGGCAACGCGCAGAACGGCGATCCGCGGCAGGCGACTAAGCTGCGCCCGTACGGCGAGGCATGGATCTCGGTGGCGGACATCGAGCGCATCACCTCCACCAGTGACGCAAACCGCTGGACCGGTGGCGGCACGGCCACATTCCAGCCCACGGCGGCCTTCACGAACCGCTTCACCGTCGGCGCGGACGTCGTCGGGGAGCAGAAGCAGCGATTCTTCCCGCAGGACGGCGCCTACGGGTCGGCGTCGGTGAACAACGGCGAGAAGACGAATGCGGGCCGTAACTATTCCGTGTACACCGCCGACTACCTTGGCACGCTGAACTTCCACCTGCCCCTGGGGATCGGTTCAACTTTTTCCTTCGGCGGCCAGGGCTTCTACGAGACCGAGGTGCTGACGGCGGCGATCGGCAAGCAGTTTGCCGGCCCCGGCATCTCGACGGTCACGGCGGCCTCGCAGACTTTCGGCGCCGAGCGGTACACCCACGCGGTGCAGATCGGCGCGCTGGCGCAGAACCGGTTCGCCTTCGGCGACCGCCTGTTCTCCACGGTCGGCGTCCGCATCGACGGCAACAGCGCATTCGGCTCGGGATTCGGCTACCAGCGCTACCCCAAGCTCGACGTCGCGTACAACCTCGACGGCTACGGCTGGCTGCCCTCGCTCGTGAGCAGCCTCAAGCTGCGCGCGGCGGTCGGAACGGCGGGCAAGGCACCGGGCCCCTTCGACTCCTTCCAGACCTACCAGCCCGTCGCCGTCTACGCCAACACGCCGGCCCTCATCCCGCAGAGCCCGGGCAACCTGAAGCTCGGCCCGGAGAAGTCCACGGAGATCGACGCCGGCTTCGACGCCGGATTCTTCGGTGACCGGCTTGGTGTCGAGGCCTCGGTGTACCGCACCACCGTGAACAATGCGATCGTGCCCGTCACGGTGCCGCCCTCCCAGGGGTTCCTGCGGACGCAGGCACAGAACATCGGCGGCCTCCGGAACACGGGGTGGGACATCAGCCTGAGCCTGCTGACCTACGAGCGCTCGAGCTTCAGCTGGCGCAACGAGGTGCGCATGGACGGGCTCAAGAACGTGGTCACGAGCCTTGGCGGCAACGCCGGCGTGGTCGACGCCTTCGGCAACCCGATCCGCGTCGGATATCCGGTGGGCGCCGTGTTCGCCATCGCCCCGAAGTCGTACATCGCTCCCACCCCGAGCGCGCCGAGCGGCACGTGGATCGGCACCGACACGGCCGTCTACTTCGGACCATCGCTGCCGACGTTCAACCTGTCGTATGCGCCGAGCATCAAGTGGGGACCCATGACACTCTACTCGCTGCTGACCCTGGAGCGCGGCGCGTGGTTCAACAACGGCGACCGGCCGTACCGCTTCCGCCAGCACACCGGCGACGAGTTCCTCTCGCTTCTCGGCGCCGGTGGCGCCGACACGTTCGCGTCGGATTCGGCGGTCAACTACTGGCACACCTTCAACGCCATCGACCAGCGCGACAACGTCCGCCTGCGTACCGTCTCGCTCGGCGTCGACGTGCCGGAACGGTTCACGTCCCGGACGGGACTCGGCCGCACCGTGGTCACGCTGTCGGCGAACAACATCATGTGGTGGGATCACTGTCACTGCAACGACCCGAACTCCAACTGGGCCGGTGCGGACTCCTTCGGCAACGGCGGTGCCTTTCTCACCGACCCGTCACCCCGAACGTTCCGCATGACGCTCCGGACGCGTTTCTGACCGCCTGACCTTCTCCTTCCAGGGTCTCACTCATGCATTTCCTGAAGAGCCGTGCAGCACGATGGGCCGGCGCCGCGGCGGTTGTTGTCGCGATGGCTGGCTGCAGGGACATTCTCACGGTAGACAATCCGCAGGCATTCACCAACGAGGCGGCGAATTCGGCCGTCCTGCTCCCGGCCGTCGCCGCTGGCGCAGAGGGCGACTTTCAAATCTCCCTCAGCAACATCTCCGTGTTCAACGGCATGCTGTCGGACGAGTTCTGGCACACCGGGACGTGGAGCGACTGGCTCGACGTCTCGAAAGGGCTCATCCGGGCGAACTGGCCGATCAACAACGCGAACTCCTTCATGAGCGCGCAGAACCAGCTCCTTCGCGCCCGCGGCGCGGCGAGCAGCGCGTCGCTCCGCTTCGAGAACGTGCTGAAGGATTCCGCCCATACCAGTCCGCTGTTCGTCACGTCGCAGATGGCGCGCGCGTGGTCGGATCTCTACATCGCGCTCTCGATCTGCCAGGCTCCCGTCTCGTCCGGCGGCGCGCTGGTGTCGGACAGCGTGCTGTTCAAGCAGGCGGCCGACAGCTTCGCGGCGCTCCTGCCGATCATCCAGAACGCGCATTATGCCAAGGCGTCGGACAGGCAGGACCGCTTGAACCAGGCCAATGCGGCGCTCGCCCGCGCCAACCTGATGGTAGGGGACTACGCCAAGGCGCTGCAGTACGCACAGGCCGTCCCGCAGGGCTTCGTGTACAACGCACAGTTCTCCTCGAACAGCGGGTTCCAGAACAACCTGCTCGCGGGACAGGGCAACGCGAACTACAACCGCTCGTTCTCCATCCGGGGCCTGTGGCACGCGCAGATCGATACGCTGAACGGCTTCCTGCGCGATGCCTCCAGCGGGCAGGACGATCCGCGGATGCCGCTCGGGCACGACAACAACAACGCCAAGGGCTACGACCGTGGCTCCGACGGTGTCACGAAGTTCTTCAGCATCAACAAGTACACGTCGCTCGGCTCGCCGGTCGCCATCACCAAGACGGCCGAGATGAATCTGATCATCGCCGAAGTCCGGTGGCGCCAAGGCAATTTCCCCGCGGCAATCGCGGCGATGAACGTCAACCGCACCGCGGTCGGCCTTCCATCGTTCGCGCTGCCGGTCACGGGCGACGTTTCCACCCAGGTCCGCGACCTGCTGCTGCAGGAGCGGTTCGTGGTGCTGTTCGGTGAGGGACAGCGCATGCAGGATCTCTATCGCTTCAAGCTCGTTACCGAGCGCCTGGGGGCGGGCCGTGCGACCAAGCTTCCATTGACGCGAACGGAGCAGCTCAGCAATCCGAACATCGGCGAGGGCAAGGAAACGTGTCCCGCGATCAGTTGAGCCGGCCGAGCACCCCCGCGATGAACCGACGCCGGTTCATCGCGGGAGTGGGCGCCGCCCTCGCCGGCGGATCACTGTTCGGCCTCGCGTCAGCCTGTGGCGCGGAGCTCACCGCGCTCGTGCCGAGTCCCACCGGCGCGCTGCACGGCACGGTCGTGGACGCCGGTGGTGTTCCGCGCGGAGTTGGACGGGTCTACCTGCTGAACCAGAACGGCTTCAACCCGGGCGTGCACGCCGACGTCGATGGCACGGGGCGCTTCGACTTCGGCGCCGTGCCCACCGGCGCGTACCAACTGCGCTTCTGGGGGGCCAGCCAGGCATCGGTACCGGAAACATTTCCCAACCCGGTGCCCATCGTCGTCTCCACCGACACGACGACGAGCGTCCAGTTCGTCGTCGCCCTCGGTGAGAGCAAAGACGGACCGGAACAGGAGATCTATCTCGGCGAATACTTCTTCCAGGCGCAGCCCACGGGGCAGCTGAACGGAAACACCACCGTGAAGCTCGGCACGACCGTGTGCTGGTACAACGTGGGCGGCATGCTGCACGACGTGTCGGGAGGACCCTGGGGCTCTTCCGGCCCGATCGTTCATGGTGGCAGCTTCATGTGGACCTCCGATCGGCTGGGCACCTTTCCGTACCGGTGCAGCTACCATGGCGCCCAGATGCTCGCGACGGTCACGGTCATAGCCTGACGAATGACGAGATGGTTGTGCACGCCGCGGGATCCCGGCCGATCCGGAGACCGCCCGCAGCAAGGACACCATCCATGAATCGAGGGCGCTCCGATGCCGGAGCGCCCTCGACTTGCACGCCAGCTGAAGACCGCAGTGCGTACACGTCGGCGCCCGCTCGCCGTCGCTCCTCCAGACCTCGAAAATCCAATGCGTACATCTGCCCGCTCGGCCCCGACGCTTCCCCTGCTCATCGCGCTGGTCGGTGCAACCGCGTGCTTCCACTATGAGCCGCTCGGCGACCGGCCCCCGGCGACGGGCGCCATGGTCCGCGTGCACCTCACGGATCCGGGTGCGCTCGAGCTGGCGCCCGTGCTCGGCCCCGGGGCGAGGGAGGTGGATGGCGTGCTGGTCGGCATCCCCGATACCGCCTTCGTCGTGGCCGTGAGCGCGGTCGCCCGCGAGGGGGCCCGAATCACGTGGGCGGGCGAGTCGGTCTCCCTCCCGCGCCGTGCGGTCGCGTTCATGGAGCGACGGACGATCGACCGCACACGGAGCGCCATCGCGGCAGGGGGCACGTTCGCGGCCGTGCTCCTCACGGCGCGGCTCGCGCGAAATGCCGGGGGGGGCACGCCAGGAACGGACGGGGGAGGTCCCCCCGCTCCCTGAGCGAAGCGGCAGAGCGCGGCCGCTAGCGTCTACGCACGGTCGCCGGAGGCGCGCCGGCCGGCACAGCGCGGGCGCGCAGCATCTCCGCCATCGCGCGCGCGTCGGCGTTGGTCGAGTCGAACTGCATGCCGTCGAGGATCGCGCGCAGTGCCGCGTCGTAGCGGCCCACGCTCGCGAGCGCGCGGCCGAGGTTGAAGTGGGCCGGCGCCAGACCGTCGTCCGCCGCGATCGCTGCGCGGTATGCGGTGGCGGCTTCGGCGTACCGGCCGCGCATCAGGAGCACGTTGCCGAGGTTGAAGGGCGCGAGCGGCTCGCCGGGCTCCAGGACACGGGCGCGCTCCCAGCTGGCCACCGCCGCGAGGGTGTCGCCGGCGGCGGCGAGTGCGATGCCCTGGTTCACCAGGGCCAGCGCGGACGCGGGATCGAGGCGAACCACCTCCGCGTAATGGCCCAGCGCGACCGAAAGGGCCGACTGGTCGCGCGCGGCATCGCGCTCCGCATTGGCGAGGCTGAGCGTGAGGCGCGGATCGCGGGGTGAGATCTCCAGCGCCCGGCGGTAGGCCGCCACGGCGCCGTCGCCGTTTCCCGTGGCCGCGCGGCGATCGCCCACGTAGCCCAGCGCGAGGGCCCATCGATCGCGCAGCGCACCATCACGCGGCTGCGCCGTGCGCAGCGCCTGCGCGAGGAATGTCCGCGACCGGGCATCCCCCTTCGGGTCGAGGTGCAGTGCGGCCAGCGAGAGCGCCGCCACGTCGCGGTCGGGATGCGCCGCGAGCGCGCGAAGGCGCGAGACCACGCGGTCGTCGAGCCACGCGCCGCCACCGCTGACGAAGCTGTCCACCAGCCGACCGAGGCCGGCCACCGTGGCCATGTGGTGCCCATCATCACCGAGGATCGCCAGCGCCTCCGCGGCCGTCGGCTCGCCGGGACCGAGCGCCACCTGCGCGGCGACCGACGGCGGTCGCGGCTTGAGGGACCCGCCGTGGACGCTCTCGATGCGGCGCTGCAGCGTGGCGGCCGGCACGTTCGCGTGACACAGGGCGCAGGCCGACGCCACACCGAGACCGCTGTCGGAGAGGGGGCGAGGCACGGGAATCGTGTGATCGGCACGAGCGTACGGAATGGCATGCCCGACCTCCGGATGCTGGAGGTACGGCATGTGGCACGCGACGCACCGGCTCCCGGGAGACTCCGGCCGGTGTCCACTGTGCGCAGCGGCCGCGGGTGCGGTCGCCAGGCTCGCGTGGCAGCTGGTGCACTGCCGGTCGTCCACGCGTCCGGGCAACGGCGCGCCGTCCACGGTTCGATAGCTCTGTGCGTGCGGATCGTGACAGTCGGTGCACCGCATGCCCCCCTTTCGATAGCACTCGCTGTAGCGCTGGTTCTCCTGGTACGAGAAGGTGCGTACGCGGCCATCCGGACCGAGCGTCCGATCGCCGAGCAGCGGCAGGCCGATGGAGTAGTAGCGCTCCAGGGAGTCGCCGGGCAGATAGCCCGGCCGAAGCTGGTCCTTGAGCGCGTGGCACTGGTAGCAGACGCCCATCGACTGGTCCTTGCCGAGCGTCGCGAGCGATCGCATGCCCACGTCCCTGCTGCGCGCCATCGCGGGAGACGCCGCGAGGGCGACGTGCGTGCGCCCCGGGCCGTGGCACGACTCGCAATCGATGGTGAGCGAGGCGGCCGTGGTCCGATAGCGGTGCGTCGTCGTGTCGAGGCTGGCCTCCACCTGGCTGCCGTGGCACCCCTGGCAGTTGGCGAAGCGCGGCACGTCGCCCATCACGCGCGTCGGCGGCCAGTCGCCGCACGCCGCGAGCGGCATGGTGCGCGTGATCGGCTGCCAGCCCCGCTCCTGGCGCGAATTGGTGTTGCAGAACCAGACGCCGGCCTGCCGGCTGAAGTCGAAGGGAAGGAACCGCCACGTCCCGTCGGTCCAGCGCGTGAGGAAGCCCTGGGTCCCCCCGCCCGCCATGTGGCCGCCGCCGACGACGTCGTCCACCGTGATCACGCGCCGCGGGCGTCCCGACTGCTCGATCTCGAACACGTAGCGTCCGTCACCCGCCACGCGCGGCGTCACGACCGCGTCGAGGAAGCGGAGCGGCTGTCCATCGAAGGCGGCCAGCACGAGGCCGTTCCCCGGAGGACCGCCGGCCCGGCCGTGGGTGGATCCACGCCACGCCGCATACTGTGCCGCATGACAGCCCGCGCACCGTGCCGCCCCGACGAAATCGGCGCGCGAGACCGCCGGGAGAGCGGCCGCTTCGGCGGGCACCGGAAAGTCGATCGCGGCCTCGGGCGGTCTCGCGCGGCCCACGACGAAGATCGACGCGAACACCGCGGCGCCGGCAAGGCACACGGTGGCGAGTCCCAGGTACGCCCTGCGCGGGGAGCGCGGCGGATGTGCGGGGGCGGGAAGCCCCGGCCCGGGCTCACTCCGGGCGGG
>JAQBPZ010000245.1 GCA_028287225.1 Gemmatimonadota bacterium | reverse complement strand
GCGCCGAGGGGGTGAAGCGCGTCACCGGGGGCGAGTGGTTCTTCACCTCGCTCGGAACGGCGCCGGCGAAGGTCGGCATGCCGGGCGGGCTCGTCGTGGAGGCGCTCGCGCAGCTGTCGGCCGCCGTGATCCTCGGACTTGTGGACACCGGCAACGGCGCGGTGGGCTACTTTCTCGGCGCCGAGCGCGTGCGCTATCGGGGCGTGGCCTGGCCGGGTGACGAGCTCCGGCTGACGATCGAGCTGCGCCAGTTCCGCCGCGGCATCTGCCGCACGCATGGCGAGGCGTGGATCGGCGGGCGCCGGATCGTCCGCGCCGACCTCACCACCGCCGTGCGGGCGGTGCCGGAAGGCGGGCGGCCACCAGCCTCCTGAGGCGCCGCCGCAGCCGCCGGTCCATCGAAGCGGAAGCTGAGGGCTGCGGCGTAGGCGACGGCGCCACGCGAAAGGCCGTGCGACCCGGAATGTCGGGTTTCGGAGCCGTTCGTCGGTATCCCCGGTGAAGCCACCCTTCTCCGAGGATCCCATGACCCGCTCCACCCAGAAGCTCCTGCTCGCGTGCATCCTGATCGCCGCCGCCGTCGGCATCGCCTGCGGCGACCTCACGCCGAACCCCGTCGCGCCGTTCGAGGTGACGCCCGACTCCCTGCGCGTCAGCGCCAGCGCACGCTGGAACCAGCGCGCCGTCGCGCTCGTCGTGGCGCGGCAGCCGACGAGCAACGGACAGGCGGCGGTGAGCCGCATCCTCACCTATCTCTCCATTGCGCAGCTGCGCGCGGTCGCCGCGGCGCAGAGCCGGGCAGGCGAGGCCGCCCCGCCCTCGATCCCCGCGGCTGTCGGGGGCGCGTCGGTCGCCGTCCTGAACGCATTCTTCCCGCTCGACGTCGCCACCACCGAGGCGGCCCTCACCGCCGATCGCGCGCTGCCAGCGCTCCCGTCGCAGGCGAAGGACGACCTCGCCGCGGGCGAGACGCTCGGCCGGGCGGTCGGCGTCGCCGCGATGACACAGGCGGCCTCGGACAACTACCTCACCGCCTCACCGGGCGCGCCGCCCGTGGGCGCGGACAAGTGGGTGTCGTCCTCCGCGGCGGTCGTGCGCTCCGTCTACGGCACCCGGCCGTTCTTCCTCAGCTCCCCGGGCCAGGTGCGCGCCCCGGCGCCGCCGGCAGTGGGCTCGGCCGCGTTCCTCACGGCCCTTGCCGAGGTGCGCCAGATCGCGGATACGCGCACGGCGGCGCAGACCGCCACCGCGATCAGCTGGAACACCAACAGCGGGACCTTCACGGCGGGCGCGCTCAACCTCATCGCCGACAGCCTGATCCGGCAGAATCATCCAACGGAGCTGGAGGCCGCACGGATCCTCGCGGTCGCGAACGCCGCGGCCTTCGATGCGCAGATCGCCTGCTGGGACTCCAAGTTCACGTACTGGTATCCGCGCCCGACGCAGGCCGACTCGAAGATCACGATGGCCATCGCCCTGCCGAACCATCCCTCGTATCCCTCGGGCCACTCGTGCATGACCGGCGCCTTCTTCGGCGTGGTGGCGGCGGCGCTGCCAAAGGAGAAGGCGAAGCTCGACGCGCTGGTGGAGGAAGCGGGAATGTCCCGCGTCTACGGCGGCATCCACTTCCGGTTCGACTGCGACGCCGGCCGCGACATGGGGCGCGCGGTCGCCGCGATCGCCCTCACGGGGTCGCTCAACTAGCCGTCCCGACTCGTGCTGGCTGCCCCGCGCCGATGCGACGCGGGGCAGGCTCACGACTCCAGCTCCTCCCGCAGCAGCACGCGCGCCTTGGCCCAGTCGCGCTGCACGGTGCGCACGGTGATGTCGAGCGCCGCGGCGATCTCCTCCTCGGTCAGGCCGCCGAAGAAGCGGCACTCCACGACCTTCGCGAGGCGCGGCTGGAACTCCGCCAGCCTGGTCAGCGCCTCGTGGAGCTGGATCAGCGCCTCGGGCTGCTCGCCGGCGGGCAGCTGCTCCTCGTCGAGCGTGACGCGCTGCTGCACGCCGCCGCGCTTGAGCGCCACGCGCGCCTTGGCCCGGTCCAGCAGCACGTGCCGCATCGCGAGCGAGGCAAGGGCCAGGAAATGGGCGCGATCGCGGTCGTTCGCGCGCGAGCCGTCCACCAGCCTGAGCCACGCCTCGTGCACCAGCCCCGTGGTCTGGAGCGTGCCGCCGGATCGCGCGGCGAGCTGTCGGTGCGCAATGGTGCGCAGCTCGCCGTAGACGAGCGGCAGGAGCTCGTCCAGCGGCACGCGGCTGTCCGTGCGGAGGGCGGCCAGCAGGTCACTCGCGGGCGACGACGTCATCGCGGCAGCTCGAGCAGCACCACGTCCGCGTGCTCGTTCACCCGTGCGAAGAGGATGCGGCGGCCGTCGGGCGAGATGTCGAAGTGCCACAGCGGATCGCCGTGCCGAAGCCGCGTGAGCTGCCGCTGCGCGCCGGTCGCCAGATCGAAGCTGAAGAAGTCCTGGCGACGGAAGCCGCCCTGCTTCACCACGAGCTGGCGCCCTCCCGGCAGGAATCGATAGCTGTCGCCGAGGCGGTCGACGAAGAGCGCCGGCATCGGGTGCGGACGTCCCTCGGGCGTGATGGCGAAAACGGGCGCGACGCGCGCGCTGGGGGTGCCGGAGTAGAGGATGAACGTGCCATCGGGGGACCACAGCGGGTTCGACGACACCGTGGCCACGAGGTTCACCGGCGGCCCGCCCGCAACGGGGATCCGATACACCCGGACGCCCACGCTGTCCTGCGCCGCGATCGCGATCCATGCGCCGTCGGGCGACCACGAACCGGCGCCGCGCACGTCGAGCGATTCAGCCAGTACCCGCCGCCCGGTGCCGTCGGTACCGGTGCACTCGAGACGCGAGCGCTGCTGCCTTCGCACGGGCGCGCACACGGTTCGTCCGTCGGGCGAGACGCTCGGCGGGCCGGCGACCGCGCCCTCGCGCGCATCCCACAGCTCGCGTGCCACGCCGCGCTCGAGCTTCCACAGCCCGTCCGCGCCGCTGCGTGACGCGAGGTAGAAGAGCGATCCGTCCGGGGCGAAGCGCGGCGCCTGCGCACGCGCGGTGGGGATGTGCGCCATGCGCGTAACGTCGCCCTCGTCCGCCACCGTCGGCGCGATGGAGACCGACCACAGCGCGCCGGTCGGATTGGACACCGTGGTCACGAGTCGGCGCGCTCGGCCAGCAACGTGTGCGGAGGCGGAGAGGGAGAGGGTATGCTCGACACCCGCGGAGATGCGGCGCGGGACGCGCTCGTTCACGTCGAGCGCGTAGAGCCAGGGACCCGTGCCGTCCTCGGCAGTCGTCACGTACAGCAGGGTGCGATCATCCAGCATCACCGGATAGGCGACGCCGGCATTGTGGTGCGTGATCCGCTCGGCCACGCCGCCGTCCGCCGGAACGCGCCAGATGTCCATGTCCGACGGCGGCACTCCGTTCGCGAAATAGATGCTGCTGCCATCCGGCGACCAGGAGAGGTAGTGCGAGTGACGGCCCTTGCCCGCGGTAAAGATCCGCCGCGGGTGCTCGCCGAGGGGGCCCGCGACGTAGATCGGGTCCTCGCCCCCCTCGTGATATGCCACCCGCCTGCCGTCCGGCGACCAGGCGACCATCACGGCGCGGTCGAGAAAGGTCTTCAGTACTCCACCCGCCGAGGGCACGAGCGAGACGTGCGGCGTCTGCCCGATGCTGGCGGTGCGGAGCCAGACCTGCTTCCCGTCCGGCGTGAAGCCGATGTTGCGAACGTCCTCGTTGAACAGCTCGGGAACGCGTGCGCCGGTGAGGTTCACGAAGTGGCCGCTGCCGATCTGCGTGACGTACGCATCGAACCGCCCCGCGCTGTCCGCCAGGAATGCGGCGTGCCGGCCGTCCGCGGAGATCGCGGCGTCCACCTCGGATCCCGGCAGATCCGTGATCCGCTCGACGCGGGCATCCGCGAGCGGGTTCCGCCACTCCGTGCCCACGGCATGGCGACGCGACCACTCGGCCGCGACGACGAGCAGGAGCGCGAGGGCGCCAGCCACGGCGATCGTTCGCGTACGACGGCGGGCGTTCGGCTGCGCGTCCGCGGACGCCACTCCCCGCAGGCGCACGAGCAGCTCGTCCACACTCTGCCAGCGGTCCTCGGGACGCCTCTCCAGGCAGCGCGCGACGATCGCCGCGAGCGCGGGCGGCACCTCGGGCCTGCGCTCGGCGATCGCCGGCGGCCGCTGCATCGGGATGTCCGCGAGGTCGTCCGGCAACGCCGCGACGAACGGCCGGACGCCGGCGAGCATCTCGTACGCCACCACCCCGACCGCGTAGATGTCCGTCCGGTGATCGACGTGCGGATCGCCGCGGATCTGCTCGGGGCTCATGTAGGCGGGCGTGCCGATCGCGGTGCCGGCCGCGGCGGCCTCGCGTTCCGCCGGCGCCGACGCCACCAGCGCGATGCCGAAGTCCGTGACCGTCGCGTGCTCACCGACGAGGAGGATGTTCTCCGGCTTCACGTCGCGGTGCACGATGCCGCGCCCGTGCGCGAACGCGAGCGCGCCGCACACCTCCGTCAGGATGCCGACCGCGGTCGCGATCGCGAGCGCGCCGTCACGGTGGAGCCGATCGCGAAGGGAATCGCCCTCCTCGTACGGCATCACGTAGTACAGGGCGCCGTCCGCCTCGCCGGAGTCGAACAGCGGCACGACGTGCGGGTGGCGAAGACCGGACACGATGGCGATCTCGCGCAGGAAGCGCTCGCGGCCGAGCGCGGCGGCGAGCTCGCGGCGAATCACCTTCACCGCCACGTCGCGCGAGTGCTTCTCGTCGCGCGCCAGGTAGACCACGGCCATGCCGCCGTGCCCGAGCTCGCGCACCGGGCGGTATCGCTCGGTGAGGGAGACGGGATACGGCGTGTCGTCGCCCGCGAAGAGGTCGGGAAAGCGTTCCGCGGCCGGCTGATCGAGCAGCGGATACGGGCGGCCGCAGTCCAGCACGAGCTGCGTGAGGTGCGCACGCAGCGCGGCGTCGTCGCCGCTCAGCTCCGCGATGCGTGCCGGCCGCGCGTCTTCGGGCGCATCGAGCACGGCGTCGAGGAGCGGCTCCAGCCGATGCCAGTCGTCGCGCAGGCGCACGCGCGGGTCGGGAGGGATCACGGGAAGGGCGGCGTCGTCACCTGCCAATCTTCGTGGTGCAGCGCCGCGGGCGCCAGCCCGGCGAGACGATGCACTGGGCCGCCGCCGGGCCGTTGCGCGAACGACATGCGGGCGGCACGTTGAAACGACGCTCTCCCACCCACCGACGAAGGACGTCATGACGCTCGGCCCGTTCCCGACTGCGCGAACACCTCTCCGCCTCGCCCTTGCCGGCACGCTCGCCCTCGCCGCCTGCGCGCGCGACGCCGAGTCGGCGTCGGACGGCGGCCGGAGCACGATCCTGCCGGCCCTGATGCCGCAGGGTGGGACGAATGCCGACGCGAAGCCGCCCGAGGTCCCGTTCAGCGCGTCCACTCCCCGCCTCCAGCCGAGCGTCGTGCGCACCTGGGCGCATGACACCACCGCGTACACGCAGGGGCTGCTCTTTCACGAGGGCCGCGTGTTCGAGAGCACCGGTCTGGAGGGGCGCTCCCGCATCAGGGAGCTGGACACCGCCACGCTCGCGCCGCGACGGCAGGTCGCGCTGCCCGCTTCCGACTTCGGCGAGGGGATCGCCGCCGTGGGCGCCCGCCTCTACCAGCTCACATGGAAGGGGGGACTCGGCCGCGTGTACGACATCGCCACGCTCGCGCCGGTGGATTCGTTCCACTACGAGGGCGAGGGCTGGGGGCTCGCCTCGAACGGCCGGCTGCTCTACATGAGCGACGGCAGCAGTGAGATCCGGGTGATCGACCCGGATGGGTTTCGCGAGCTGCGCCGATTCCGCGTCACCGAAGCGGGCCGGCGCGTGTGGGCGCTGAACGAGCTGGAATGGGTCCGCGGCGAGCTGTGGGCCAACGTCTATGAGACGACGTTCATCGCGCGCATCGATCCCGCCACCGGGCAGGTCACCGGATGGGTGGACCTCGCCGGCCTGTCGTCGCGCTTCACCGCATCCCAGCGCAACGCGATCGACGCCGGCGGCGGCGTCGCGAACGGCATCGCGTTCGACAGCACGGCGGGCACCCTGCTGGTGACCGGCAAGCTCTGGCCGCGGGTGTTCCAGCTCGCCTGGCCACCCGAGGCAGCGATGCCCCGTTCCGGCGGAAATCGCATCAGGTAGCATCGCGGCCTTCGGCCACACACGTTCCCCTTGCCCGGTGGACAGCTGTCACACTTCTGGTCCACGGCGCGGGACGCCTGGGCCGGTGCGTTGAACACCAATCAGGCGAATCGCGAGCGCGAATCAGTGCGAATCTGTCACGAGCGGCGGACGGGATTCGCAGTTATTCGCGCAGTTGATTCGCGGCAATTGTCGTTCTCTGAACGGCCCAGCCCCGTCCCGCATCGCGGTCAACTGCACATCACGGGGCGACCAGCCGAAGCACGACTGGTCGCCCGGTGCGTGATCCGCTCACGGCCGAGCGGCGCAGCCCTTCACCTCCGTGCAGGCGGGATCGAGGAGCGGCAGGCCGAGCCG
>JAQBPZ010000228.1 GCA_028287225.1 Gemmatimonadota bacterium | reverse complement strand
GATCGACCATCGCTCCTTTACTCACCGGACATCATCCCAGAGCCGGCTCCCGTGAGTTTGGGAGTGCGGGGCTGCCATCTTTCCCCGCACCCTCCCTCAGTTGCGAATGCTGGCCGCGAGTACCATCTCGACGAGTAAAGGAGCGGTGCCCGCTCGTCGCACGAGGGCGTGGCGAGCCATTTCGGACGGTGGCGATACGTCGCATCAATCCGTTGGATGCGTGAGCAGTCCCAGTCAGTTGACCTTCAGCCCCGCTCGCCGAGGACCAGACCGCCACGCCGACGGAATCCGACGGTTGAATCAGGACCAGCCGACCGGCGCCACGCGCGCCACGCCGTGACGCGGATCACTGCGCGTATCGCAGGATGTCGTACAGGAAGCGCACGCCGTTGCCGACGTTCTGCACCGACAGCCGCTCGTCGTTGCCGTGCACCCCGCGCTGCTCGTCGGCCGCCTCCACCTTGAACGGGCTGAGCCCATACGCGATGATGCCGAGCTTGCGATAGCTGGGGCGGTCCGTGGCGCCGGTCATCATGGAGGTCGTGACGAACGCGCCCGGGTCGCGCTCGTGCGCCGCACGCTCCACCGCGCGGAACAGGTCGGTGCCCGCCGGGCTCTCGAAGGGCGGCTTGGGGGCGAGGAGCGTGGTGAAGTGGACCGCCGTGTCGTTCACGATGCGCGTCAGCGTCGCGATCATCGCCTCCGGACTCTGGTCGGGAAGCAGCCGGATATCCAGCTCGGCGCTCGCCTCGGCGGGAATCACGTTCGTCTTGCTGGAGCCCTGCAGCCCGGTGAGGGAGATGGTGTTGCGCAGGATGGCGTTCCAGTAGACGTCGGAGAGGATCCAGTCGCGGGCATCCGTCTGCTTCAGTGCCGCGGTCACGTCGCTGAGCCAGGCCGCCTGACGTCCGGAATAGTTCCGGCTGATGTCGTGGAAGAACTTCTGCACACCGGGTGTCACGTGCAGCGGCGTCTCGTAGCGCGCGATGCGGTCCAGCGCCGCGACGAGCCGCGGCACCGGGTTGGCCTTCGTGGGGCGCGAGCCGTGCGACGGCGTGCCGTGCACCGTGACGCGGTTCCAGAAGGTGCGCTTCTCCGCCACGCCCACGCTGTAGTACTCGAGCTTGCCGTTCCGGAAGCTGTTCGCGCCGCCCTCGGTGAACAGGTATTCCACGTCGCGCAGCAGGTCGGCGTGCCGGTCCACGAACACGATGCCGCCGGTGCTGCCGAGCTCCTCGTCGGCATTGGCGACGAACACGATGTCGCGCGTGAGCGGCACGCCGCTCCGCTTGAGCGCGACGAGCGCCATGAGGTGCGCGATCCCTTCGCCCTTCATGTCGAGCGCGCCCCGGCCGTACACGTACCCGTCCTTGAGCACCCCGTCGAACGCGGGCACCGTCCACGACGACTGCGTCACGGGCACGACGTCCATGTGCTGCACGAGGGCGATGGCGCGCTTGCTTCCGTCGCCCTTGAGGCGCGCGTAGAGATTCGCGCGGCCGGCCCCGAGCTCGGCGGTGTCCAGGATCTGCGCCTGGATGCCCTCCTTCTCCAGGAAGGCCTTGAGGAAGCGCGCGGCCGCCAGCTCGTTGCCCGGCGGGTTGCTGGTGTTGATGCGCAGGTACTGCCGCAGCGCCTCCACCGCCTCGTCCTGCATGGCGGGCCAATCGATGGGGCGGGGCACCGCGGCCTGGGCCACGAGCGAGGCGGGCAGCGCGACGATGAGCGCGAGGGCGAGCGGGAAGGCGAAGCGACGAAGGCGCATGGGCGGGTGGGAGGGAGTGATGCGAGCAAGCTACAGGCCGAGTGAGCCAGGCGCATCATGGGAGAGGCGCGGGGAAACCTTTGCGGGCGAGGGCCGTACTGTCCGGCACCCCTCCCTCACCGACTCGCGGATGCTCGCACACCTTGCCGTCCTGCTGCTTCAGGGCTCGACCCTGCCGTCCCCCGCGGCATCACCACAGTCCCGCGACAGCGTCCGGGCCGCGGCCGCGCGCCGGACACGCGATGAGCGGGCGCCGAAGCGCGACTCGGTGACCGCGCACCACCTGGCGACCGCCTTCTCCGGCGCGGCCGCTCGCGAGATCCTCGCGCTCGCGCGCCGCGCACGGGCCACGCAGGATTCCGCGCTCCAGTCGTACGACGCCACCACGTACCAGCGCATCTCCGTCGGCCTCGGCCTGAGCCGATTCGGGCCGGAGCGCCTCGCGTTCCGCTCCGAGGCCTCCACGCACGTGCACTGGCGCCGGGGCGTCGGTGCCTACGTGGACGTCACCGGCTCGCGCAGCGTGATGCCGATCGCGGGACGCTCGGCGCGCGTGAGCATCGACGGGCAGCTCTCGCCGATCCCGTACTATCCCGGCAGCGAGACGCTGTGGATCGGGCTGGGCACCCTCTCCAACGAGGTGGACGAGCACAAGGGCATCGTGCATCCCCTCGCCATCGGTGCCGAGGCGTACTTCACCTACGAGGCGGGCGACTCTGTCTCATTCCGCCTGCCGGATGGGCGGAGGATCCAGCTGCGCGAGCTGCGCGTGCGTCCCCGCCAGCCGAAGTGGAACCTCGCCGTGGGCTCGCTCTGGTTCGACATGAGCGGCGGACAGCTCGTCCGGGCGGCGTATCGCATGTCGTCGCCCATGGACATCGCCAGGGTGGCGCAGGAGGACGATTCGAGCGCGTTCGACGACGTGCCGGTGTGGGTCAAGCCGATGCTCTTCCCCATGACCGCGCAGGTCGGCGCCATCGGCGTGGAGTACGGGCTGTACCAGGGACGCTTCTGGCTGCCGCGCCTCCAGGTGGTGGAAGGGGGCGGCCGCGTGGGGCCGATGCGCGCGCCCTTCAGGATCGAGCAGCGCTTCGACTATGCCGACGTCAACACCGGCGCGCCGCTTCCGCCGATTCCGGCGGCCACCGACAGCTCCCGGCGGTTCGGCCAGGGAGTGACCATCGACGTGGGATCGCCACACGTGCCGACCGCGCGCGATTCGGCGCGCGCGCGGACGGAGGCGCGGTGCGACGCCAGCGGGATGCGCGGGTACCGCCGCTCGGGCGATACGCTGAATCCCGTGTTCGTGCGCATCCCGTGCGACTCCGCGAAGCTCGCGAGCTCGCCCGAGCTTCCCGCCTCGATCTACGATACCGGTGACGAAGTGGTCAACCGCGACGAGCTCGACGCGCTCGTGCGCCAGGCGCTCTCGATGGGTGCGCAGGCGGACTTTGCGCCGCAGCTGCCGGTCGTCGACTACCTGACGCCGCGGTACAATCGCGTGGAGGGCGTGTCGGTGGGCGGACGCGCCGACCAGGAGCTTGGCGCGGGCTACTCGGCGCACGCACTGGCGCGCATCGGGCTCGCCGATCGCCAGCCCGTGGTGGAGCTGAGCGCCGCGCGCAGCGACATGCGTCGCACCGTTGCCCTCACGGCCTACAACCGGCTGCTGCCGGCGAGCGACTACGGCAACCCGTTCGGCCTGGGGAGCTCGCTCTCGGCGCTGCTGTTCTCGCGCGACGAGGCGTACTACTACCGCGCGAGCGGTGTGGAGCTCACCTCCACGCCGGAGGTGTCGCGCGGTGGCGCATGGACGTGGGGGCTGTTCGCCGAGCACGAGCGGAGCGCGCCGCGGCGGACGACGTTCGCGCTGTCACGCGGCGTGACCGGGTTCGGCTTCGACACCAACCTCGTGGCGGCGCGCGGCGTGTTCTACGGTGCGCGCACGCGCATGCGGTCCACCTTCGGGTTGAACCCGGAGGGCGCGCGGCTGTTCACCGACCTGAGCGCCGAGGCGGCGCACGGGGACACCGGGAGCTTCCTGCGAGTGGCTGCCGACGCGAACGTCTCGCATCCGGTGGCCGGCGGCGCGGCGTCGCTGACGCTCGCGGGCGGCACCTCGGTGGGCACGCTGCCGCTGCAGCGCAACTGGTTCCTGGGAGGATCGCAGACGGTGCGCGGGCAGCGCGCGGCGCTCGAGCCGGGTCGCATGGGCAACGCGTTCTGGCTGGCGCGCGCGGAGCTCGCGCGCGGCGCCGGGGTAATCCGCCCGATCGTGTTCGCCGACATGGGCTGGGCGGGCGACCGCGCGCACCTGGGCGACATGGGGCGACCGCTCTCGGGCGCCGGCGTGGGCGCGTCGGTGCTGGATGGGCTCCTGCGGTTCGACGTGGCGCGCGGGATCCACCCCGACAGGGCGTGGCGCGTGTACACGTACCTCGAGAGTCGGTTCTAGCGCGCTTGACTTCCAGCGGTCAGGCGGCGAGCATTCACCCATGACCCGCAGCCAGTCCGCCCCCGCCATGCCGATGATGAGCATGTGTTCCATGTGTCAGTCGACACACGGGACAGGTGGCGCGCAGCAGTAGGTCATCGACGCAGGTTGCGCCGGCGACGCGCCCCGATCCCATGCGATCGGGGCGCATGTGTTTTGAGCCTCGGGACGCGTGGGACGGGATGTGAAGCAGCGCAGGAACGCTTCTCCCCTCACATCGATTCGTCCTCCATGCGCCCAATCGCCGTCTATCACGAACATCCCGACTGGTTCAAGCCGCTCTTCGCCGAGCTCGACCGTCGGTCGCTTCCCTACGTCAAGCTCGACGCCGCTTCGCACCGGTACGATCCGTCGGAGCGCAGCGTTCCCTGGTCCGTGGTGGTGAACCGCGCCAGCCCCAGCGCGTACCTGCGCGGGCACGGGCAGTCCACCTTCCACACCCTGCACTGGGTTCGCCACCTGGAGCGCATCGGCGTGCCGGTGGTGAACGGCAGCAGCACCTATGGCTACGAGCTCTCCAAGGCCTCGCAGCTGGACGCGCTCGCCGAGCTCGGCCTTCCGTTCCCACGGTCGGTGGTGATCAACGACGCGTCACAGGCGGTGGCCGCGGCCACCGACCTCCGGTACCCGGTGCTGGTGAAGGCGAACATCGGGGGCAGCGGCGCGGGCATCACGAAGTACGAGAGCGCCGCAGCGCTGGCGCAGGCGGTAGCCGCCGGCCAGGTGGCACTCGGCGTGGACGACGTGGCGCTGGTGCAGGAAGCGGCGCCCCTGCGCGACGGCCACATCACGCGCGTGGAGACGCTGGGCGGAAAGTACCTGTACGCCATCAACGTGTATCCGGCCACCGGGTCGTTCGACCTCTGCCCGGCCGACGCCTGCCAGACGACGAGCGGCGTGGAGCTCGTTGGCGCGGCCTGCGCGGTGGATGCGGTGAAGACGGGGCTCCGCGTGGAAGGCTTCACGCCGCCGGCCGAGATCATCGAGCAGGTGGAGCGCATCGCGCAGTTCACCGGCCTCGACATCGGCGGGATCGAGTACCTCGTGGACGACCGCGACGGGAAGCACTACTTCTACGACGTGAACGCGCTGTCCAACTTCGTGGCCGACGCGCCGAACGTCATCGGCTTCGACCCCTGGGTGCCGTTCGTGGACTACATCGAGGCGCGCGCGGGTGGCGCACCGGCGGTCGCCGCCGCGGAGGTGGCCGCATGAGCGCGACCCTGGTGCCCGAGCGGGCGAACGAGCGCGCCGTCGGCGGCGAGGCGTCGCGGCGCATGCGCTTCGGCTACTGGCTGCCCGTGTTCGGCGGCTGGCTGCGCAACGTGGAGAACGAGCAGATGGACGCGAGCTGGGCCTACACGAAGCGGCTCGCGCAGCGCAGCGAGACACTCGGCTTCGACCTCACGCTCATCGCCGAGCTGTTCCTCAACGACATCAAGGGGGCGGATGCGCCCGCGCTCGACGCCTGGAGCACGGCCGCCGCGCTCGCCGCGGTCACCGAGTCGCTGGAACTGATGGTCGCCGTGCGGCCGCAGTACCATCCGCCGGCGCAGCTCGCGAAGCAGGCCGCGAACATCGACCAGATCTCCAACGGCCGGCTGGCGCTCAACGTCGTGAGCGCCTGGTGGGCCGACGAAGCCCGCCGCTACGGGGTGCACTTCGACAAGCATGACGACCGCTATGCGCGCACCGCGGAATGGCTGGACGTGGTGAGCGGCGCGTGGCGCGAGTCGCGGCTCACGCACAAGGGCACGTACTACACGGTGGACGACCTCATCGTGGAGCCGAAGCCCGCCCGCCGGCCGCGTCCCACGCTGTACGCGGGCGGCGAGTCGGAGACGGCGAAGAACCTGATCGCGGCCAAGTGCGACGCGTACGTGATGCATGGCGACCCGGTGGAGCGCATCGCCCCGAAGGTGGCCGACATGCGCGCCAGGCGCGAGCAGGTGAGCGCCACCCCCATGGAGTACGGCATGGCCGCGTACGTGATCGTGCGAGGGAGCGAGCGCGAGGCGAAGCGCGAGCTGGAGCGCATCACGAACGTGGCGGTGGGCTCGCCGGGCTATCACAACTACCAGGACTGGCTCGCCAACACCCAGTTGGAGCAGCGCGTCACGCTCGAGGACTACTCGGTGTCCAACCGCGGCCTGCGTGCGGGCCTGGTGGGGACGGCCGAGCAGGTGGCGGAGCAGATCCGCGCATTCCAGTCGGCCGGCGTTGGGCTGCTGCTGCTCCAGTGCAGCCCGCAGCTGGAGGAGATGGAGCGGTTCGCGGAAGAGGTGATGCCGCTCACGGTGTGAGGATGAAGCACGGATCGCGTTGAGGCGTCTCGAACCGAGCTTGCCGAGTTGAACGAGAACAGCCGAGTCCCTCATCAGAGTGGACTCGGCTGTTCTCGTTCGTCCGGGTGCATCGGGTGTGAATCGGTGGAGCGCTCGCCCGTCCATGCGCCTTGCAGCAAGTCGAGATTCGGGCGATGATAGCTTCCATGCGCCCCAGTGCCCTCGTCCTGCTCGCGGTCGCCATGGTCGGCGCGGAGGCCCGCGCGCAGGCGGTGCGCGGCCGGGTCGTGACCCCCGACTCCGTGGCGGTGCCCGGCGCGATCGTCACCCTGCTCGACAGCGCCGGCACGCCGCTCGCCCGGGCGCTGGCGGACGACGCCGGCCGGTTCGCGATGCGCCTTCCCGCGGCCGGCCGCTACGGGTTCCAGGTGCTGCGGCTCGGCTTTGCGCCCACGCACGCGGCCGCACTGCGTGTGGAGCGCGGACAGGAGGCCGAGCGCACGCTGGTGCTCACCGGGGCGCCCATCCCGCTGCGGGCGGTGCAGGTGACGGCCGAACAGCAGTGCGTGGGCGCGGACTCGGCGTCGGCGGCGTTCGCGGTGTGGGAGGAGGCCCGCAAGGCGCTGCTCGCGTCGCAGCTCACGCGCATGACGCGCGCCTACACGATGGACGTCGAGATGTTCGTGAGCCGCCAGTCGGCGGACCGCATGCTGCCCCCGACGAATCGGCGCAGCGAGATGCTGGGGACCCGGCTGCGCGCGCTCACGCCGGTGCCGCCGGAGCAGCTGGTGCGCGAGGGCTACCTGGAGCGTGGGCCGACGGGTGAGCGGTACTTCGCGCCGGACGAGGACGTGCTGCTGTCGGAATCGTTCGCGTCCACGCACTGCATGCGCCTGATTCCCACGGACAGCGCGTCCGGGGTGCTGCGGCTGGGGTTCGTTCCGCGGCCCGGCCGCACGGTGCCGGACATCCGTGGCGTGATGACCGTGGACCGTGCGACGTCCGAGCTGCGCCGGCTGGACTTCATGTATACCGGTCTCCGGATCACGGAGCAGCCCGGTGACCCGGGAGGCGAGATCATCTACCGCCGCCTGCCGGAGGGGAGCTGGATCATCGAGTACTGGGCACTCGTGCTGCCCTTCGTGGAGCAGTACGTGCGGCAGCAGGCCATTCCCCCGATGGTCAGCCGCAACGGCCAGTCCACACCCGGCCGCCCCGCCGTGATCGCCGAGGGGCTGGGCCGCGTGACGAGCGGCGGCGGCGTGACGCGCATCCGCTTCGGCGACACGATTCTGTGGGCGGCCACCGAACCGCCGGGGCCGCACCCGCCGGTGCAGCTGCCGCCGATGCGGTACTGAGCGTGCCACTCCCTCAGACGATGGGGGAGACAGCATCGACCGGACGGCACGAAAGCGGAACCGGCCGGATAAGTCGGCTGTTCCGGAAAGCGTTACTATACGCTGCCGCCCCCCCACGATTCCGACGTCCCATACCGCCCCGATGCGAACGCTGCTCCGCTACCTGAAGCCGTACTGGCGATTCGTCCTCCTGGCGCTCGTCCTCGCGGCGGTGAACCAGATCTTCTCGCTGCTCGACCCGCTGATCTTCCGGCACGTCATCGACTCGTACGCCACGCAGTACGACAAGTACACGCGCCTCCAGTTCTTCAAGGGCGTCGGGCTGCTCCTCGGCATGGCCGTGGGCGTCGCCTTCGTGTCGCGCGTCGCCAAGAACTTCCAGGACTACTTCGTGAACGTGGTGGTGCAGCGCGTGGGGGCGGACCTGTATTCGGACGGGATTCGCCACTCCCTGGCGCTGCCCTTCCAGACCTTCGAGGACCAGCGCAGCGGCGAGACCCTCGGGAAGCTCCAGAAGGTGCGGAGCGACACCGAGCGGTTCATCGCCGCGACGGTGAACATGGTGTTCACCACGCTCGTGGGCGTGATCTTCGTGATGGTGTACGCGTACAACGTGCACTGGGCCATCGCGCCGGCCTTCTTCCTGACTGTGCCGCTGCTCGCGTGGCTCAGCTCCGTGCTGAGCAAGCGGATCAAGGTCATCCAGAAGGTCATCGTCGCCGAGACGACCGCGCTCGCCGGCGCCACCACGGAGTCGCTGCGCAACATCGAGCTGGTGCAGAGCCTCGGCCTGGCGAAGCAGGAGGAGCTGCGGCTCAACGCGACGACCGAGAAGATCCTGCGGCTCGAGCTGAAGAAGGTGCGCTACCTGCGGTCCCTGAGCTTCATCCAGGGCACGGCGGTGAACTTCCTGCGCACGTGCATCCTGTTCCTCATGCTGTACCTGATCTTCGAGAAGCAGATCACGGTGGGGCAGTTCTTCTCGCTGCTCATCTACTCGTTCTTCATCTTCGGCCCGCTGCAGGAGCTCGGCAACGTCATCAACATCTATCGCGAGACGGAGGCGTCGCTCGCGAACTTCGACGCGATCTTCCGCATCCCGATCGACCCCCGGCCGGTGGACCCGGTGCCGGTGGACGACCTGCGGACGCTCGCGTTCGAGTCGGTGCGCTTCACCCATGCCACGGCGGCGGTGCCGGCCCTGGACGACGTGAGCTTCGAGGTGCGGCGCGGGCACACCATCGCGTTCGTGGGGCCGTCGGGGGCCGGCAAGACGACGCTGGTGAAGCTCCTGGTGGGGCTCTATCGGCCCGGCGCGGGCCGCATCCTCTACAACGGCATTCCGAGCGAGCGGGTGGACCTCGACCGCTTTCGCGAGCGCATCGGCTTCGTGACGCAGGATGCGCAGCTGTTCAGCGGCACGATCCGCGAGAACCTGCTGTTCGTGCGGCCCGACGCCACCGACGAGCAGTGCCTGGCCGTGCTGCGCCGCGCCGCGGCCTCGTCGCTCCTCACGCGCGCCGACAACGGGCTGGACACCGTCATCGGCGAAGGCGGCATGAAGATCTCCGGGGGCGAGAAGCAGCGGCTGTCCATCGCGCGTGCGCTGCTGCGCGACCCCGCGCTGCTCGTGTTCGACGAAGCCACCAGCTCGCTCGACTCGCTGACGGAGGAGGACATCAGCCGTACCATGCGGGACGTGGCCGAGGGCGCCGACGTGATCACGGTGCTGATCGCGCACCGGCTGTCCACCGTCCTGCACGCCGACCGGATCTTCGTGCTGGAGCGCGGCCGCATCGTGGAAGCGGGTCATCACGACGAACTGCTCGAGCGCACCGGCCTGTACTACGCGATGTGGCGCCAGCAGGTGGGGGAGCGGCGGATCACGGCCCCCGCGACACTCGCGCCACCGGTGGCGGCGCTCCGGTAGCGCACGGGCAGGACGACCGATCTCCCGGGCGCGGAGGCGCCAGAGTGACCGCCGCGTGCCCGGAGGTTCATGGACAGCCGTGCGAGTTCGGTCACAAAAGTGACCTGCGTCACGTTCGCCACTGTTGCATTTTGAAACAGCCGCCGCGGAACGCGTCCTCCAAATGGACAGCCCGGATGGCGCGTTGGCGTAACCTCATGTCATACAATATGTTGCGGTATTGACGAGACTGGCACAAGTGTCGCCTCCGCATATCTGACATGAGCCATCCCCCCGAGACGTCACGCCAGTCCGTCACAATGCCCGATACTTTTCCAGTCGTGACGGAGGGGCTGTCCGCGGATACGAGCCGGCTGTCCGACGAGGAGCGGGATCGCGGGTCGCGTCAGGCACTGCTCGCGCAGCTGCCGGCGCGCGCCGCCGCGGCGCTCGTGGTCGGGGTCGTGCAGCTCGCGATCCTCTACGCCCTCCCCGGGCGCGGGGACGTGCTGCAGCTCGCCGGGGTGACGGCGGTGTACCTCGTCCTCGTCGTGCTGTGCGCCGCGCTGGTGCGCGCGCGCGCGCAGGTGGGCTCCACCGCCGTGACCGCCGTCCTCGCGCTGGATCTCGCCTTCGTGTTCATCGTCACGGCGGTGAGCACCTCGCCCGCGCACTACGAGCGCGCGCTCTTCGGCACGATGATCGTGATCCACGTCGCGAACTTCTACTTCGGCCGGCGGCAGGCCTGGCGCGTGGTCGTCATGGGGTTCATCGGCTACATCGTGCTCACCCTGGCGGCGTCCGCCCGCGGGCTGCCCGTGGACCGCGTGGAGGAGATCTGGACGCTCGGCATCGGCCTCCTCGGCACGCTGCTCATCGTCGCCCAGGCGGGCCACGTCCGGCGGCGGCTGCACACCATCGTCACCCTCTTCGAGCGCGCCGAGCAGGGCGACTTCAGCCACACGTACGACGAGGAGGGGGACCAGCGTCACGACGCCATCACGCGCGTGGGGCGCGCCTACAACCGCGTGCGCACCCAGCTGGCGAGCATGGTGCTGAGCGACTCGCTCACGGGCTGCCTCAACCGCCGCGGCTTCGAGCAGGCGCTCGCGCGCGAGATCTCCCGCGCGAGCCGTGCCGGCACCGAGCTCGCGCTCCTGGTGCTGGACCTCGACCACTTCAAGATGGTGAACGACACGCACGGGCACCCGGCGGGCGACGAGGTGCTGCGCGCCGCCGGACGCCTCCTGCTCCAGACGGCGCGCGTCGGCGACATCGTGGCCCGGGTGGGCGGCGAGGAGTTCGCCGTGCTGCTGCCGACGACCGGGGTGGACGGCGGGCTGCACTTCGCGTCCCGCCTCTGCGACCTCGTGCGCGCGCATCCGTTCAGCATCGCCGCGCATGCGCCGCCGATCCGCGTCACCACGAGCATCGGCGTGGCCGCCGTGGCGCCGCGCAACACCCGCGAGAGCGGCGGCGATGGCGCCGTGCTGGCCCGCCACGCCGACATGGCCCTCTACGCGGCGAAGCGCACGGGGCGCGATCGCGCGCGCCAGTGGGACCCCGAGCTCGACATCATGCCGCGCACCTCGGGCGCGCCGGACGTGGGCGACATGATTCCACTCGGCCTGGCGTAACGCGCCTCAGGCCTTCAGCTCCGCCAGGGCCTCGTCGCAGGCGGCCAGGCAGCGCTCCAGCGCGGGCAGGGTGTGATCGCCCATGTGGCCCACGCGCACCGTGGTCTCGCGGTTCGTTCCATAGCCGGTGCCGATCGTGAACCCGCGCTCCTTCACCGCCTTCACGAGCGTGCTCCCCGGCACCCGCGCCGGCAGCGTCACGCTCGTGACCGTGGGCGAGCGGTGCGCGGCGCCGGCGAGCACGCCCAGCGCCGGATCGCCATGCGTCGCCGCGAGCCCCTCGGCCCACCGCTGGGTGCGCGCGGCCATCGCCGCATGGCGGGCCCACCGTGCCGGCATCCCTTCCGACGCGATGGCCGCCAGCTGCACCTCGGCGGCGTAGAACAGCGAGATCGCGGGCGTGTTGGGCGTCTGATTCTTCGCCGTGCTCTCCTCGAACTCCACGAGGTCGAAGTACAGGCCGCGGCCCGGCGTGGCCGGCGCCGCCGCGATGTACTCGCTGGTGCACGCCAGGAACGCGAGGCCCGGCGGCAGCGCGAGCGCCTTCTGCGAGCCGGTGAGCACGAGGTCCAGCTCCCACGCATCGAACTCCAGGGGGGCGCCGCCCACGCCGGTCACCGAATCCACGAGGCAGCGCGCCCCGTGGGCCCGCGCCATCCGCGTCACGGCCCGCACGTCGGTCAGCGCACCGGTGGAGGTCTCGGAATGCGCGACGGTCACCGCGGCGTAGCGTTGCGCCGAGAGCCGCTGCTCGAGCACGTCCGGCGCGACGACCTCCCCCCACGGCACCTCGATGACGTCGGTCTCGCGGCCGCAGCTGCGCGCGATGGCCGCGAACCGCTCGGAGAAGGCGCCGTTGACGATCGAGAGGATCCGGCCCGGCGGCGCCGACCGCATGGCCGCCTCCATGAGCCCCGTCGCCGAGGAGCTGCTGACGTACACGGGCCGCGCGGTGCCGAAGATCTGCTTGAGCGCCACCTGCATGTTCGCGAAGATCGCGGAGAACTCCGCGCCGCGGTGCGGGATCATCGGACGCGCCATCGCGGCGAGGACCTCGTGGCGCACCTCGGTGGGCCCGGGAAAGAAGAACCGACCATCAGTCAATAGCGCAGTCATGCCAGCACGAGCTCCACGAGTTGGTCGAACGAGGTGACGACGACGTCGGCGCCCGTGACGACGGGCGGACGGCTGACGAAGCCGGTGAAGGCGGCGAACGCGTCGACCGCGGGCCGCATGGCGAGATCGGTCGCGCCGTCGCCCACGGCGAGGATGCGCGACGGCAGCGCGAGCGATCGCACCACCTCGGGCTTGCCGGTGGCCTGCGCGAGTGGCGAGGCCTCGTCGTAGCCAAGATAGGCGCCGTCCGCGCCGCGGCGCACGTCCACCGCGTGCACGTCCCCATCGGGCAGGCCGAGGTGGCGGGCCACCGGCAGGATGGCGTCGCGCAGCCCGCCGCTCACCAGCACTACCCGGCGGCCGGAGCGGCGCAGGCGGTGCAGCGCCGCCGCCGCACCCGGCGCCAGCGACGCCACGTACGCCTCCGCGAGTGCGGCGACGTCCGCCACGGTGGGTCGCACGAGCGTGAGCCGCGCGCCGTACACCTTGTCCAGGGGGATCTCGCCGCGCATGGCCTGGTCGGTGAACGCCGCGACCGCCCGCCCCACACCCGGCCCGCACCGCTCGGCCAGCCAGTCGATCCCCTCGATGCCGCAGAGGGTGGAGTCCACGTCGATCACGACGCTCGCGAAGCCCGCCGAGCCGTGCATGGCCGATGGGCTCACAGCACGTTGCCGGGCGCGAGGATGCCGGCCGGGTCCAGCTCCCGCTTCACGGCGCGCATCACCCGCACCTGGAGGGGCGACATCTGGAGCGGAAGCCACCGCTGCTTGATCTTCCCGATGCCGTGCTCCGCGGCCACCGTGCCGCCGAGCGCGATCACCTCGCGCAGGGTGGCCTCGACGACCGCCTGGATGCGTGTCAGCTCGCCCGCATCGTGCGCGATGAAGTTCTGGTGTGGATGGCCGTTGCCAGCGTGGCCGTACGCGACGGCCTGGTCGATGCCCGCCTCGTCGGCGAGTGCGCGGGCGCGGCCGAGCGCGTGGCCGAGCTCGCGGTAGGGCACGGCCCAGTCGGTGGACACCTTCCGTCCGCCGTGCGGCCGCCGCGCGGCGCCGCGCTCGTTCATGTGCGCGGGCACGGCGTGACGGAAGCGCCGCGCATCGCGCAGCGCGCCCTCGCCCTCGTACACCCGCACGTCGTCGATCACGGCCCCATGCTGCTCGGCGAGCGCCAGCCAGTCGTCGAGCGCGGGGGTGGCGCCACGCGGTGGCGACTCCTCCACGTACACGAGCGCCTCGGCCCCCGCCGCCCACCCCGGCGTCCCCTCCGCCGAGCGCGCGATGGCGAGTGCGCGCACGTCGAAGAACTCGATGCACCGCGGGCTCACCGCGCGGCTCTCGCGCGCGGCCACCACGAAGCGCAGCGCATCCGGCTCGGTAGCGAATGGCAGCGCGAGCCCCACCACCTGCTCCGGCATCGGCAGCAGGGCGAGCTCCGCCTCCACCACCACGCCGAGCGTGCCCTCGCTGCCCACGAACCAGTCCACCGGGTCGTGCGCGAGCTGGTAGCCCACGGTGTTCTTCTCGAGCGCGGTGCGGCGGAGGTCGACGATGCTGCCGTCGGCGAGCGCGACGCGCAGCGCGCGCACGTGCGGGCGCGTGGCGCCGTAGCGCAGGCTGCGTGCGCCCGACGCGTTGCAGGCGATGGCGCCGCCCACCGTGCATTCCTCCTCGCTCGTCGGGTCCAGGGGCAGCAGCAGCCCCTGCGCGGCACAGGCGCGCTTCAGGTCGCCCACCAGCACGCCCGGCTCGCAGCGCACCGTGCGCGCGGCGGGGTCGAGATCGAGGATTCGGGTCATCGCGCGCAGGGACAGCAGCGTGCCGCGGTCCGCGATCGACGCGGCCGTCGTGCTCGTCTGTGCGCCGGCCGCGGTGACCGGCGTGCCGCTCGCGCTGCTGTCGGCGAGCAGCGCGGCCACCTCGTCGGCCGTCGTGGGGCGCGCCACGGCGTCGGGCACGAGCACCAGGCCCGAGGCGTCGGCCGAGTACGCGCGGCGAACGTCCTCGTCGCGGCTTATCCGGGGCACGCGCTCGCGCCCGTCATACCGCGCGGAAGTGCACGATGGTGGCCGAGAGGACGTCGGGGAGCGCCAGCAGCGCGTGGCGCACTTCGGGTGGCACCTGTCCGTCCACGCTGATGGCGGCGAGCGCTTCGCCACCCTGCGCCAGGCGCGCCTGGTGATATTCGCCGATGTTCACCCCGTTGTCGCCGAGCAGGGTGCCCACGCGGCCGATGACGCCCGGCACGTCGTTGTTGGTGAGGATCACGAGCGTGTCGCGCGGCGCGACGTCCACGTGGAATCCGCCGATGCGCGTGAGGCGCGCGGCAGAGCCCTCGGGGGCCACGCCGGCCACGGCGAGCTCCTGCATCCCGCCGCTGAGACTCACCTGAATGCTGCGTGCATTGCCGAGCGACGTCGACTCGGCGCAGTGCAGCTCGATGCCGCGTGCCTCGGCGAGCGCGCGCGCATTGATCAGGTTGAGCCGGTCCACCTCCGTCGTTCCCTCGAGCAGCCCCGCGGCGGCCGCGGCCAGGAGCGCGTCGGCCGCGGCGGCGAGCTCGGGTCCGCAGCGCAGCGACAGGCGCTGCACGGCCTTCACGCCGCGGTCGGAGAGGATGGCGCGCGCCAGCGCGGCCGCGCGGCGCGTGACCGTGAGCGCGGACTGCAGCTCGCGCCAGTCGCCCATGCCGGCGCCGGCCACGTTGATGGAGCGCGACAGCTCGCCGTGCAGCAGCGCGTCGCGCACCGCGGCGCAGGCGTCGACGGCCACGTTCACCTGGGCCTCCGCCGTGGAGGCGCCGAGGTGCGGCGTGAGCAGCACCTTCGCCGTGCGGCGGAGGGGATGGTCCGCGGCGAGCGGCTCGGCCGAGTACGCGTCCAGGATGGCGCCGCCGAGCTGTCCGGCGTCGAGCGCGGCCACCAGCGCCTCCTCGTCCACGATGCCGCCGCGGGCGAGGTTGCAGACGATGGCCCCCGAGCCGAGGCGCGCGAGCTCGCGCCGGCCGAGCATGCCCGACGTCTCCTCGTTCAGCGGGGTGTGGAGCGTGAGGATGTCGGCCTCGGCGAGCGCCTCGTCGAGGGTCGCGAGCCGGCGGATGCGGAGCGCGCGGAAGCGCTCGTCGCCCACGTACGGGTCGTAGCCCGCGACATCCATCCCGAACGCGAGGGCGCGCGTCGCCACCTCGCTGCCGATGCGTCCCACGCCCACGATGACGAGCATGCGCCCTTTGAGCTCGCTCCCGAGCAGCTTCGAGCGGTCCCAGCGTCCCTCGCGCATCGAGGCCGCCGCGTCGGGAACATGGCGGAGCAGGCCGATGATGGCGCCGAAGAAGAGCTCCGCGACGGCCACCGTGTTGCCGGCCGGCGCATTGATCACCGCGATGCCGAGGTCCGTGGCCGCCTCGATCGCGATGTTGTCCACGCCGACGCCGGCGCGGCCCACCACGCGGAGGCGCGTGGCCCGCGCGAGCAGGTCGGCGGTGATGCGCGTGGCGCTGCGCCCGACGAACGCGTCGTAGTCCGCGATGCGCTCCAGGAGCTCCGCCGGGGGCAGCGTCGGCAGCTCGTCCACGATGAACGACGGCTCCGCCGTGAGGAGCGCGACGCCTTCGGGGTCGACTTCGTCGGTGACCAGGATGCGGAAAGTCATGGCGCGGGGTGCGGGGCTGGGCGCGAGCGCGGTGGTACCTGAAGCAACCTATGTGCGAGGATCCGGCCAGTCACCATATTCGGGGATGGCCACCGTCAACCGTCGCGACCGATTCATCGACCTCGCCGCCCTGCTGCTGATCGTCGCGGGCGTCGCCCTCTACGTGGATGGCACCACCCGCCTGCGCGCGATCGCGCTGCTCTCGTACCGGCATCCGGGCGCGCGCGGCATCCGGCAGCTCGACGTCGCCGACCGCGCGCGCTACGAGTCCAACGGAGGGATCGCCCTGGTGGTGCTCGGCGCCGTGGCCGGCGTGGTGAGCGCCACGTCCCATGCGCGACGGAAGCGCGAGCTGCACGCGGTCAGCCAGTCAGGCGATCAGCGGCCCGGCTGACCGTCGACCGCCCGCCGTCACGCAATCTCCATCTCCCCCGAGCAGACGAGCACCGACGCGCCGCCCACGCGGACCGCGGTCACGTCGCCCGCCGCCACGTCGGCCTCCACGTCCAGGATGCTCGGCCGTCCCATCTCGAAGCCCTGCTCCACGCGCCAGCGCAGCGTGCCGTCGCGGCGCGGGTCGCGCGCCGCGAGGTAGCCCGCGAGCGCGGCGTTCGCGCTGCCGGTGGCCGGGTCCTCGGGCACGCTGATGCCGGGCGCGAACATGCGCGCGCGCAGGTCGGAGCCGGGACGCTCGCCCTCGCGCGCGAACACGAAGATCTCCGGTGCCCAGGTGCCGGCGAGCGTGGATTCCCACGCGTCCAGCCGCACGCGGGCCCGCGCCACCGCGGCCCGGTCGCGCACGGGGATGAACAGGAAGGGCAGCCCGCAGGAGAGGGACTGCGGCGCCCAGGCGCCGCCGAGCAGGTCGGCGACGTCCAGTCCGAGCACCGCGGCGAGCGCGTCGCTCGCGGGCGGCGGCGGCCCCACCTGCGGCAGCATCGCCACCGACAGCTGGCAGAACTCGGGCATGCCCGCGCGGCTGCGGATCGTCACCGGCACCGGGCCGACCTTCTCCTCCAGCACGATGCGGGTGGTGTCGCCCGACAGCGCGATCTCGCCGGTGGCCGCGAGGACGTGCGCGGTGCCGACGGTCGGGTGGCCCGCGAAGGGCACCTCGCCGCCCGGCGTGAAGATGCGCACGCGGCGCGTGTGCGCCGCGTCGTCCGCCGGAAAGACGAACGTGGTCTCGGAATAGTTGAACTCGCGCGTCACGTCGAGCAGGCGATGCTCGGGGATGCCGCGCGCGTCGGGGAAGACGGCGAGCTGGTTGCCACCGAACGGCTGGTCGGTGAAGACGTCGGCGGTGTGGTAGCGGTAGCGAGGCATGCCGGAATGTACGGCGCTCGGCGCCGTCCGGCATGCCGCCTCTTGCGGCGCAGGCCGGCGCGAGCCATCGTCTCGCGCCATGTATACAATCGGAATCCGCCCCGTCCTCGCCGTCCTCCTGTCGATCGGCACCGTGGCAGCCGCCGCGGCGCCCCTCGCCGCGCAGGGCAGCGGGACGGGGCGTATCGAGGGGCAGGTGAGCGACAGCCTCCATGACCGGCCGGCCATGGGCGCCACGGTGTTCATCTCGCGCCTCTCGCCGGAGCCGCGCACCTTCGTCAGCGTGTTCGCCGACGACGCGGGCCGCTTTCGCTTCGACTCGCTGGTGCCGGGCCGCTACGCACTCAACTTCTTCACGCCGACGCTCGACTCGCTGGAGCTGGTGCTCCCCGATCACGAGGTGATTCTCGAGGCGGGCGGGCGACAGCGGGTGCAGCTCGGGCTGCCGTCGCCGGCCACCCTGCGCGCGGCCGCCTGCCCGGGTCTCACGCTCCCGCCGGGACAGGGGGCGGTCGTCGGCACCGTCACCGATGCCACCTCGGAGCGCCCGATCGCCGGCGCATCGGTGCTGGTCGTCTGGCGGGAGCTCAGCGTGGATCGCTCCACGCTTGGCGTGGTCAACCAGGAGCGGCGCGGCGCGGTGCGCACGGATTCACTCGGTCGCTACCGCCTCTGCGGCGTGCCCTGGGGAGAATCGCTCGTGGTCCAGGCACAGGACTCCTCGTGGTTCAGCGGCGCCGTGGACGCGGTCGTGGACTCGGCGGCCACGGTGCGCCTGCTCGCCCTGGGCATCGACCGCAGCGGCAGGGAGCCCGTGCTCGCGGCGACGCCGGACGTCGTCGCCGCCCCGCGCGGAGCTCCGTCCGCGCTGCGGACCGGGTCGGCGTCGATCCAGGGGGTGGTCTACGGCATCGGCGACCGCCCCCTGAGCGACGTGCAGCTTCGCGTGACGGATGCGGCCGGCACCGCCCGCAGCGATTCGCTGGGGCGGTTCACCCTGTCCGGCCTGCCCGCGGGCACGCAGACGCTGGAGGCGCGCCGCGTGGGGTACGTGGCGCGCCGCATCCCGGTGGGGCTGCGCAGCGGCCAGACGATCACGCAGGACGTGCGCATGACGCGCATCGTCTCGCTCGACTCCATCCGCATCATCGCGCAGCGCTCGCGGTATCCGGAGTTCGAGCGCCACCGGAGGAGTGCATTCGGCCGCTTCCTCGACGAGAGCGAGATCCTGCGGCGCAACCCGTTCCGCACGAGCGACATCCTGCGCATGACGCCCGGCTTCCAGGTGGTCCAGCGCGAGGCCCAGGACGTGATCGTGAGCTCGCGCGGGAGCAGGTCGCTGAGCCGCCGGTCCTGCCCCATGAACATCATCATCGACGGCATGCAGCACATGGACATCGACATGGTGCACCCGTCGGATATCGTCGCCATGGAGGCGTACTCCAGCAACCTCGGCGTGCCGGCCGAGTACTCCATGACCTCGCCGTGCGGTGCCGTCGTGATCTGGACCCGCCGGTAGGAGGACGGCGGTCACGTCGCCCATCATCCGCCCGCTGACGCGCCTTGCCGGCGCGCTCGTGCTGTCGTGGTCCACGCCGCTCGCCGCACAGCAGTCCCCGCCCGCCCGCATCGAGGGCGTGGTGTACGACAGCCTCAGGGCGCGTCCCCTCGCCGGCGCGGTCGTGACGGTGATGCAGGTGTCACCCGCGCCGCAGCAGTACTTCACCGCCGCCACGGATGCGGCGGGGCGGTACCGCATGGACAGCCTGGTGGCCGGCCGCTACCTGGTGGGCTTCAGCACGCCGTTCCTGGATTCACTCGAGCTCCAGCTTCCGCAGAAGGAGCTCGCCCTGGCCGCCGCCAAGCGCGCGCGCGGCGATTTCGCGACGCCCTCGCGCGCGACGCTCGCCCGCGCCGCATGTCCCGGCATCCCGCTGCCGAAGGGCCGCGGCGCCGTCGTCGGCCAGGTGATGGACGCCGAGACGGACCGCCCGCTGGGGCGTCGATTGCCGTGCACTGGACGGCGCTGGGGGTGAACCTGAAGGCGATGCGGGCCACGTCGCAGGAGCGGACCGGCGCCGTGGTCACGGATTCGGCGGGCTCTTCCGGGTGTGCAACGTGCCGACCGACACGTACGTCGTGCTCCAGGTGCAGGAGCAAGGCAAGGCGGGCATCCCCCTCCGGACGGCCGTTTCGGACGACGCCGCGGTGATGGTGCAGAACCTGTCGCTGAGCGCATCGTCGGCGCGCGCGTTCGCGGCCACCGACTCGGCGGAAGTCTCCGCCGCCGACACCGTGGTGCGGCTGCTGAGCGGCACGGCCTCGGTGAGCGGCTCCGTTCGCGGGGGCGGACGGGCAGCCGATGGCCGATGCGCAGGTGCGGGTGGTGGACGCCGTGGGCACCGCGCGCAGCGACGCCGCGGGCCACTACTCGCTCGCCGGCCTCCCCGCCGGCACGCAGGTGCTGGAGGCGCGGCACGTCGGGTTCCTCGTGGGACAGCAGCCCGTGGAGCTGCGGGCGGGGCGCGCGGCGCAGGCCGACCTGCGCCTCGCGCGCATCGTCACCCTGGATTCGGTGCGCATCGTGGCGCAGCGCGCGCGGCTGCACGAGTTCGAGCGACGCGCGAGCGTGGGGTCGGCGGGCCGGTTCCTCACCGAGACGCAGATCGCCGGCCTCCACGTGCGAGAGGCCGGCGACATCTTCCGCAACGGACGCACCCTCGGCTTCACGGTGGTGGGCGAGGGGATCGACGCGAAGGTCCGCAGCACCCGCGGGCTGGCGTCCCTCGCGATGACCTGCAACACGAACGTCGTGATCGACGGGATGCAGCACCAGGACATCAACATCGTGGCCTCTTCCAGCATCGCCGCCATCGAGGTCTATCGCGGCGCCGCCGGCGCGCCCCCGGAGTACGATTCCGCCTGCGGCGCCGTGATCAGCTGGACGAAACGGTGAAGAAAAACGAGTAACGAGTAACGAGTAACTGTCACTCCGCAGGAGCGAGTGCAACGAGCGAGTGTCGGGGCATGCTCTCCCGTGCTGGGGGCTGGCCAGGCGCACGGGACAGCAGATCCCGACACTCGGTCGCGGAGTTCACCCCGCGCGCAGCGTCGGCGCTCCCTCCTGCGGGATGACAGCCGCCCGGGACGCCTCTGTTACTCGTTACTCGTTACTCGTTACTCGTTACTCGTTATCGCCTTCTACTTCTCGTCCATGAACGGGTAGCGGTAGTCCGTGGGCGGGGCGAAGGTCTCCTTCACCGCGCGCGCGCTCACCCAGCGCACCAGGTTGAGCTTGGAGCCGGCCTTGTCGTTGGTGCCCGAGCCACGCGCGCCGCCGAAGGGCTGCTGCCCCACCACCGCGCCCGTGGGCTTGTCGTTCACGTAGAAGTTGCCCGCCGCGTTGCGCAGCGCCATCATCGCCTCGCGCACCGCGCGGCGGTCGTTCGCGAACACCGCGCCGGTGAGCGCATAGGGCGACGTCTGGTCCACGATGCGCAGCGTCTCCTCCCACTTCGCATCGGCGTAGACGTGCACCGTCACGAGCGGACCGAAGATCTCCTCGCACAGCAGGCGATAGCTCGGCTCCATCGTCTCCACGAGCGTGGGGTGCACGAAGTAGCCGTGCTTGTCGTCCACCTTGCCGCCCGCGAGCACCTTGGCATTCTTCTTCGCGTCGTCCACGTAGCCCGAGAGGCGGTCGAACGCCTTCCGGTCGATCACGGCGCCCATGAAGTTCCGGAAGTCGGTCACGTCGCCGACCTTGAGCTCCTCCATCATCCCCACGACGCGCTCCTTCACCGCCGGCCAGAGCGACTTCGGCACGTACACGCGGCTCGCGGCCGAGCACTTCTGGCCCTGGTACTCGAAGCCGCCGCGCACGATGGCCACCGCGAGCGCCTGCACGTCGGCCGAGGCGTGCGCCACGATGAAGTCCTTGCCGCCCGTCTCGCCGACGATCCGCGGATAGCTGGCATACCGGCTCATGTCGGAGCCGATCGTCTCCCACATCGTGTTGAACACCACGGTGCTGCCGGTGAAGTGCACGCCAGCCAGGTCGCGGTGCGTGAGCGCCACCTTCGAGATCTGCGCGGCATCGCCCGGCACCAGGTTGATGACGCCCGGCGGAAGGCCCGCCTCCTCCAGGAGCTTCATCAGGTAGTACGCCGAGAGCATCGCGGTGGCGGCCGGCTTCCAGAGCACCGTGTTGCCCATCAGCGCCGGCGCGGTGGGCAGGTTGCCGGCGATGGAGGTGAAGTTGAACGGGGTCACCGCGTACACGAAGCCTTCCAGCGGACGGTAGTCCATCTGGTTCCACATCGTGTTGTTGCTCAGCGGCTGCTCGGCATGCAGCTCCTGCGCGTAGTACGGGTTGAAGCGCCAGAAGTCGATCAGCTCGCATGCGGAATCGATCTCCGCCTGGAACGCGGTCTTGCTCTGTCCGAGCATGGTGGCCGCGTTGATGGTCTGGCGCCAGCTCGTCGTCAGCAGCTCGGCCGCGCGCAGGAACACCGCGGCGCGATCCTCCTGCGCCCAGTTCGACCAGTCCGCGCCGGCGCGCTTCGCCGCGTCGATGGCCTGGCCCACGTGCTTCGACTCGGCGCGGTGCCAGTCGGCGAGCACGTGCTGGTGATCGTGCGGCATCACGCTCTGGGACTTCTCGCCCGTGTGGATCTCCTTCCCGCCGATGATGAGGGGGATGTCGATCCGCTCCTTCGCCATCGTCGCGAGCCGGGCCTTGAGCGCGGCGCGCTCGGGCGAGCCCGGCGCGTAGCCCTTCACGGGCTCGTTCACCGGCGTCGGCACGCGGCGCGTGCCGGCGAAGGCGGCGAGCGGGGCGGAGGTGGGCGCGATTGCCTCGAGCGCCTGGCGCGAATCGCCGGCGGCGCGGGCCGGGGCGGAGCGGTCTGCAGGAACGACTGGTGCGGCCATGGGAAGGACGGGTGCAGGTGACGGGCGGGCACGGGCCGGCGAAGCATGGCCCATCCCGAAAGATAACGCGAGGCGGTCGCGGTGCTTCTCCCCCTCGTCCGCGCGGGCTATTCTGCGGCATGCCTCCCGCTCCACGCCTCCGTCGTCTTGCCCGGCATCGCCTCGCGGCGCTGTCGTGCGCGCTGCTCGCGGCCTGCACGGACGCGCCGATCGACTGGACAGGGTCGAGCTCGGTCGGGGCGCCCCCCGGCACCCCGGTGGCGATCACGGCCGCCGGTGCCGTGACGACGGACACGCTCGCGAGCCTCGCGCGGCAGGTGACGCCCCCGGCCGGCTCGGTCTGCCCGGGGTCGCTCCGGCTCGCGCGCGCCGGCCGCGCCCTGTACGCCGTCTGGT